>JALHTS010000153.1 GCA_022865965.1 Ignavibacteriaceae bacterium | reverse complement strand
TTTCCTTGGAAGCGGACTGCCATCGCTTTTTGGCGGAGCGCAATCAATTCAACCGAACTACCTTATCTTATCGGCAATTATTTTTCTTGCAAATTATACCGTTGAATTCATTTATTATATGCGCGATAGAGAACCCAAACCAAATCTCGGAACTATGATGTTTGCTCCATATCCCAGAATAATACCAATGCATCTCACTATTATTTTTGCGGGATTTGTCGGTGCCGGTGTTGGTATCTTTTCACTTGATTCGGGACTGACTATAATTATCTTCTTCACACTACTAAAAACCTTTGTTGATGTGATAACTCATAATACGGATTTGCTAAAGGTTGCTCTTCAGAAAAAGGAATGAATAAGTCATTGAGCTGTTGAATTTCCTTGTTTCGCCGTGATGAATTATAGGTTGTTATTTTGATATTTATTATTTAGTCTTCCACATTATCTTTGAGTAACATTTATATTTAATTAATGTGTGTAATGAAAATATTTGCTTATTCAACCATCATTATTTTATTTTTATCCTGCTTATCTCTTGCGCAGGAAATACAAAAAGATTCCCTTAGTGTAAAAAACAAATCAATTGATGCAATTCAGAATATTCAATACCGTTTTGAAGAATTCGATTTATATCGGGAAACATATCACTCCAATTTTCTAATTCCTTTAGATGAAGATAAATCAACATTGCAACTAAGAACTGAAATGATTATTAGTCAATCTTTAAGAAATAATTTTAATTTAGAGGGAAACGATTTTTATTTTCTATCTCCGCTTTATGAGAAATATCTTGAAGAATCAAAATTTAATCCTGTCAGGTATGTTTTGGGAATGGCGCAGCTTGGAGCGGTTGGTTATCTCGCCTATCGTCACATTAAAAAGTATGGATTTATTGATTAATGTCTCAAATCTTTACGCCCAAAAATTATATTTATAAAATTTAGCCGTTCATCAAAAAATAAAACCATTCATATCAAACTTCATAAAATCGGGCAACTCTTCTTAGCTTGTTGCGTCTGAACATACAGAAACAATATATTTTACTTAGGAGAGAAAAATGAAACTAATTACTTCGGCAAAAACGGGCATATTTTTATTGCTGACTATGCTGACAATAACCGCCTGTTCAAATTCGTCGGAAACCTCCAGCGGAACCACTTCATTTCAAAGCGGTTACGGTGATAACAGCTTTACATTTAAGGATAATGGTGATAAATGGCGTGCTGATTTTGAAGATGGGGAAATTGCGGCTCTGTACAAAAACGGTGAAAGAATTCCATCTGAAGAAATAGCCCTTTATGAAGATTTGGTTTACGATAAATTCAATGATCTCCGAAAAGATTTGAAAAAATTAAAATCCGATGTTCATGTTTTCCAGTTTGATAGTGAACGCTTTAAAGATGACATGAAAGAAATGAAGAAAAACTTAAAAGAAAATTTATCTAATCTTCCCGAAATCGAATTTGATAAGGAGTTCTTTAAAAAAGATTTGATGAAGCTAAAAGAATCGATGAAAGAGTTAAAAGACAAAAAAATTGAAATACATTTTGATAATGATGCTTTCAAATGCGATATGGATAAGCTAAAAAAGGAATTGGAGGACATTGATTTTGATAAGATCAACATAGAGATAAAGCGAAATCTGGATAACGTTAATAAAGAACTTGAAAATGTGAGAATTCAGGTAAAAGATATCGATGTTGATTTAAGCGGCCTCGATGAAGAAATGAAAGAGCTGAATATCGAAATGAAAAAGCTAAACATCTTCATCGAAGAAATGAAAAATGAATTGGTTAAAGACGGTTATCTCAAAAATAAAGATGAAGAAGT
>JALHTS010000020.1 GCA_022865965.1 Ignavibacteriaceae bacterium | reverse complement strand
TTGTTTATAAATAGCAGCTTGTTGGTCTTCAGGTGTCATCTTCCTAAAACAATCCAGACATATCGTATCGGTTTTATAATAATATACGGAAGGGAATTCCAGTCCACATTTTTCACATTTCATTTTTGCTGCCTTTCTGCTTTTTATTTATAAATTCCATTTCTGTCTTATCTCCAATTGTTCACAGCCTCAATTAAAGCTTGCTGAATTTTATGATCACTTGAAAGATGTCCTGCTTCCGGAACCAGAACAAAAGTGGAGTTGGATAAATGTTTATGCAAGTTAAAGGCTGATGCCGGGGGACAAATTAAATCCCCGCTTCCGTGTACAATTGAAACAGGCAAATGCTTAATCGAATCTATGTTTTTAATAATCTGATTATCTTCAAGGAAAAATCTGTTTGCCTGATAGAAAATATTAATTCTCATCTCTTTGAAAACCAAATCCATATTTTCAAGAGCCTTATTCAATTCATCTGAAGAAAGATTGAAAAAGCTGTATTCATATTCTGCCAGTATCCTGCACCATTTTAGTTTTTCTTCTTCATCAGAATTTTCAATTAGCTTGTGTATACGTTCCTGAATTCTATCAGTACCTTGAGGAATTTTTTTTATAAGATTTTCCCACGCTTCAGGAGAAAACTTTGCGGCTCCGGTTGCAGAATAGAAATAATCCTGCTCATCGTAGCTGCAGGTGAATATTCCTCTAAGGATCATTCTTGAAATATTCTTAGGATAAGCTTCGGCATACAACAAAGCTAATGTTGTGCCCCAGGAACCGGCAAAAATTGAAAATGGAGTTTGAATGTTAAGATGTTTGCGAAGGCTTTCAATATCATTAACCAAATTATTAGGTATGTTTTCTCTGATTTCGGCAAGGGGCGTACTTTTACCACTTCCTCTCTGATCGTGAGTTACAATAAGATATTTTGAAGGATCAAACCACCTTGCATCTTCATCGTTACAGCCGCCGCCAGGTCCGCCGTGCAGAAAGAAAACTGGTTTTCCTTTTGGATTTCCGTACAAAGCGTATCGTATGGTGTGAATATCACTAACTTTGAGAAATCCCTCATCAAATGATTTTATTTCGGGCCAGAGCGTGTATTCATTCATATTCTATCCTTTGATTTTTGTCTTTTCCCTGACCAACAGAAAAATGTTTATCTGTAAAATAAATAGGAAGAAGCAATGAAATATAAGCTAAGTAATCATATGGGTCGAAATATGCATTATAAAAATTAAAATACTGACTAGTTTCGATTATAAAACATATCGCCATTATTAATAATACGGCACCTTCTGGTGAAAACTTAATAAAAAGAAAACTTGTGTTTTGGGAATGGTAAATTCCTCTCAGAAGAATATAGTTCCAGGCAGGACCTACAATATCAAGAACTTATCCAGACCAAAAACCAGGTATCTTAATTAAGCCAGTAATCAATCCAATTGCGCCTAATACAATTAGGGCAACTTTCCAGCCAAGAGATACAGATGATTTATCATTAGACATAATACATATCTTTGCCGGCTATTTGATTTTCATTTGTTTAATTCTGCAAGTTCTCTCTTAAGTTGTTCAATATCAACATCCATTATCCATACGTCATGATTTCCTGATCTTGTGCTGTTAAAAGCAAGGCTCTTCCCATCCGGCGACCAGGCTGGCCCTTCATTATGAGCATTTTGTGTAATTGTAATCGGTAATGACTTACCACCCTCGGCAAGCATAACCCATAATCCAAGATACCTGCCTTCCATTGCCGCATAAACAAGCAGTGATCCATCGGGAGATAGAGCCAGATGACGATAAAAGTTTTCATGATGTCCGCTGATTGTTTCTACTGTTTTACCGTCAATGGAGATTTTCAGCATACTTGATTTCCTTGATTGCCTGTCCATAAGAGCAGCAAGAATACTTTTTCCGTCATTTGACCAACCTGCAGGAAGTGGCAGCATACCTTCTTTAGAAAAAATACTTTCAATATTGCCGGTTTTCATATCATAAATGCAGATAGATAATCCGGTGCTTTCTATAAATGCAAGTTGAGATCCATCAGGTGACCAACAGGGCAATCCACCATTTTGAATGTGAATTGTATCAGGAAGGAATATAATTGCCTCTCCTCCTTCAGCCGGAATCATTTTAATACTGTTGCCTGTATCAGCATCAAAAACTATGAAACGGCCATCAGGTGACCATTTGGCATGTTCAGCAAGTCCTTTAAAAATTTGTTTTGCTCCTGTTCCATCCGGGGAGATAATCCACAAACCATTTTTGCCGAGTGAATCATTCCAGGTTGTAAATTGGTAAACAATGGATTTACTATCAGGTGACCATGTGGCAAATCCTTCCTGAGCAGGATCAAAGGTCAGTCTTCTGCATTCGTATTTATCTTGAGCAAGAACGTTTACAAAAGAAACAACGGTTGCAATAAAAAGTATTTTGAATAGACTTTTCATTTTTTGTCCTCTTTTGATTGATTACAACATTATTCAATTAATTTATTTCAACATTTCAATTGCATACTCTAGTTGTTTATCTCTTCCAGCAAGAATATCTGCTTCAGTTTGTTCAACGAGAATATCCGGAGCAATGCCAAGCCATTCCCAGGGAAGCCCGTCGTAACGTCTGATATCAATAAATCCAATTTCAATTGATTTTCCGCTTGGCAGAAAATAAAGACCCGCATCTCCCCCTCCAACTGAACCTCCGCCGGTGGTATCGCCAACTGCAGTAACATGTGGCAGTTGCTTTAATATTTCTGTAGTAAACTCGCCCGCACTAAAAGTTGATCCGTTTATTAACACCACAACCGGATTTGTATATTGAAAAGGACCCGCTGGCTGGAATGGTGGAATTACCCATTTCTCACCCATTGTATAAGCATCGTTTCTTTCAAGTGGCTCAGTTAAAAACCGTTCAACAACTGCTACAATATTTTTGTAGTCACCTCCTCGTTTCTGGCGAATGTCCAGTATTAATCCTTTGGTATCTTTCAGATAGTCTAATACACCGGGAAATTCGTCGACGAGGTAACTTTTGTGGAAATCAGCTATAAATGCATATCCGATATTTTCTGGCAGGATTTCATATTCTACAGTGCTGCTTTCAGTTAAACGAAGTTCTTTATCAAAATACGTTCTCACAACAAAAGGACTGTAAGCATGCCTGTCTTTGAAGTGTCTTTCGGGATAGTATGGATAAACCTCTCCTCCGCCTTTAGTTCGATAATAAACGTGACCATCTTTAAGTTCAGCTAAAAAATCACGAAGCACAAGATAAAATTCGTCACCTCTTGCTTTTTCAGCAAGTGGCCGGTAAACCGAATGAATTGAATCCCAATTAATCTTTTTGAATTCGAGATATGGATAAACATCGTTTATTCTTTTCCATGCTGCTTCAAAATCTTCTACGTTAAGATTTGATTCCGGCTCTGTTACAATTAAATCTTTGCAGGAAAAAATAAATAAAATGCAAAAAGCAGAAAAAATTAAAAATATCTTTTTCATATACATCCCTCTCATTAAAATCCGTACGTTAAAGTAAATACTACGTTATCACTTGCGGAAAGAAGCGGCTCCCACGAACTTATTCTTGTCAGATGTAAAAGATACGCTGCCTTTATTGATAGGTTGTCCAGCAAATGGTAACGCGGACCCAATCTTAAAACAAGATTTGTTCCGGAAAACAATGTGAGAATTTTTACCGGGGATACATCTTCTTCCTCAGAGTCAACTACACGTAATCCGAGAGAAAGAACACTAAAATCCAGAGATCCTTCAATATTAAAATCATCCCACAGCTTGTAAAACAGTCGCGAGCTGACACCGGCAGAAATCAAAGCAGCGAATGACTGTGCATAATCAAATCCATCCACAGCAATGTTCTGTTTGTTATAATAAAAGAACAGCTCCGTTGAGGGTCCCAGATATAGGTAAGCGTCTTTATTAAATATTGTAAATTTTGGTAAAGTATAACTAAAACCCTGGTTAAGTGTGAATTGGTATATATCAGTGGTTACATTATAGTTTTTTATATCTGATGAGTTTCGGAAATCGAGTCTTAGATGGTAAACATAATCCGAATGCTGGTTTGCCCATGCAATGCTATAATATGGAAGGGAACCGGAATATTTTTCTTTAGAAATATATTCATCAGTCACGGCAAAACTTCCAATTCCATACTCTAATGAAATTCCTTCCGGAAAGATTAATTTTTGATCTAATAAGTCTTGCCCATTTAGGCTAATAGAAAATAATATTATGGAAGAGAATGATAAGCACCAAAGTGTGTTTGTCATTATTTCACCTTATGGTTTTTATTTGATTTGTGATATCTATAAGAAAGAGTATAAAACTGAGTAGGAGAACTAAGTAAATTCCTATTGTACAGGCTAATAAACTAAAAGTATTCATCTTACTTTAGTAGATGTTAAAAATTCTAAAATAAATATAATAAAAAATGCCGGTGTTGATTCTCCGTTGGGTTAAAAGGACAGATAATTATTTAATCGGTAATAATTAAAGCAACTATTAACGATTGTTTAATATGGGCAAAAATTCAGTAATTATTTATTTGCTGTATTGTCTGTTTTTATACTTTAACTGGTTTCCATTTTCCTCGTTTGAATAGAAAATATCCAGCAACAGCCAAAATAGATTCTATTAACATTTCAAGTGTTATAGGAATGCACGCGAAATAATTAAGCGCTTGATAGTACCTTTAAGTATGTTTGTTTCATCTGGATTAATTTATTTTTAAAAAAATGAAAAATATTTTTGCCTTTTTAATTTTTGTAATATTAGCTTTTTGCGGATCAATCTTATCACAGAATTCTACAGAAGGTATTAGAATTGATCTCTCTAAAGAATTTGCGTTGGCTGACAAACAATTTGCACAACTATTCATACCGGATTTCTTTATTCCTGACTCTCAAGGAAAAGTCACTTTGGTTTTTCATTTTCATGGCTCATCGTGGGCTATTGAAGATGTTGTTTATAAGTCCGGTGTAAATGCTGTTTTATTTAATATTCATCTTGGAGCCCTTTCAAGTCCTTATAAAAATTATTTTTCTGATGAAAATAAATTTCGAATCATCTTAGACACTATTCTTACAAAGATAAATTCGCATAAAATTTTACCAAACCCACAAATCGATAAACTAATTATTACATCTTTCAGTGCAGGTTATGCAGGTGTAAGGGAGATATTAAAGAATCCCGAATATTATAAATTAACGGATGCACTTATTCTTATGGATGGCTTGCATTGTGATTCAGATTCTGCTTTGATGAAATTACAAATGACTGATTTTGTAAGGTTTGCAGAAGATGCGCGGGATAAAAAGAAAATTATGACAATAACTCACTCAAGCATTTCGACTGAAGGTTATCAAAGCACAACACAAACTACCGATTATATTTTAGGTAAGATTGGAGCAAATAGAATTTCTTCTGAAGTAAGTGATGAGATCGGCACTCAATATTCAAAAAGCGAAACAGGATTTTTCAGTATGAAAGGGTATCTGGGGGATTCTGCCCCAGATCATCTTAAACATTTATATGGCATGCACATTCTGCTAAAAGAAGTTTTTGAAATCAGTAAGTGATACTAAATCTTCCATTAGTAATCAAAAGACTGTCTGAAAAACTCTGACTAAAAACTTTCATTTTAAATTCTGCCGCAATACTTCTGTCGTTTATACCAGTAATTGTCATTAGATTATCTTCCGTGTAATAGGCAGTATAAACAACATCCGGTAAATTTTTGGCTGACTTTAATATATAATTTCCTTTCACACCGTATGTGAATCCGAGTTCATCTTCACCAATTCCATATAACCCGGGCTGATTAAGATTTATAATTTTGAAATTAATTTCTGAAGAAGAATAATTTGAATCACTTGTAAGTGTCACTATTCCTTTCAGAAACAATGTATCCCGTTCTTTGTATTCCTGAACTTCATTTGCAGACCACGAAGACGAATTAATTTGGCATAACATAAACCCGCTTGCCGTGTTATCTTCGACAAAAGGATCAAAGGAATCTTCTTTACATCCCAAAACAAGAAAAATTAATACAAGAAAAAACATTGATTTATACATTTCGCCAAAACCTTTGATAATTAAAGCAATAACTTAAACTT
>JALHTS010000019.1 GCA_022865965.1 Ignavibacteriaceae bacterium | reverse complement strand
GGAAAGTTTTTGAGAAAAACGAATCTTGATGAAATTCCGCAATTCATTAATGTTCTTTTAGGTGATATGTCCGTTGTTGGGCCGCGTCCGCATGCTCTAATGTTTGATCAGCAATATCAAAAAATATTTGAAGAAATAAAGTTGAGATATAATGTCCGGCCGGGCATTACTGGCTGGGCACAGATACACGGCTTAAGAGGAGATATAGAAGACGAAGTAGAAAACAAAAAAAGATTACTAAAAAGATTAGAGTTTGATCTCTGGTACATCGAGAACTGGTCATTTAAGCTTGATATGCAGATTATTCTAATGACAATCTGGCAAATGGTAAGGGGTGAATCAAGAGGAGTTTAGCAGTATATTCTTCCTGATTGCATGTAATAAATAGTGGCCATTACAGTTTTACAAATAATTTGGTTGCAATATTTCCACAAATTGAATCTATCTTAATACCTAAAATATGGCTTAATTTTTGTATCATTATTCTAATTTTTCATTGTTTTTGAAATATTATTTGAGCAGTTTTCAACAGAAAAATTTTAAAAGTTCAGGAGGACAAAAGTCATGATGCTCAGCAGCAAATTTGTGAAACTTTCAGTTCTAGCCGGAATAGTAATAATATTTTCTGTTATCCTTTTCGGTTACCTTTTCTTTGAGCCTTATATCACCGAAGAGGAAATAACAATTACTGTTATTAATAAAGAAAAATTTGGCAATGAATACGGAAAATATTTTATCTTTACCCTCAATGAAGTTTTTACTAATTCTGATAACTACTATCACAATAAATCAAACGCCAATAAACTCTATCCACATTTTATACCTGGTGCCGAATATAAAGTTAAAGTTGTGGGAATATATCTTCCATTTCTACCCAAATTCAGAAATATATTAAGCATAAAATCAATAAACGGAATAAAATTCACGGAGCTGTAAGTATTGTCCTTAGACTGGTTTCACACATCATATTTTTATTCTTCAGTCCATCACTTCACAATATTTCAAAAGAAATGAACTACCCGTCAGCTTGCGGGTGACAATCTATTTAAAAAAAATTATTAATTACGTAAAATTTTTTTAAATTTGCAGTGTTAATTAACTAGTTGTTGAAATTCCTATTCAGGGGAGAAAAATCATGGCTCTATTTATTACTGATGACTGCAATTCCTGTAATGCGTGTGAAATTGAATGTCCCAACAATGCAATATATAATCCGGGTGACCCATGGATACTTGGTAGCGAAGAACGTCCGGCACTAAACGATGAACACACATATATAGCTTATGACAAATGTACAGAGTGTTTTGGTTTTTATGATGAACCGCAATGTGTTCCTGTCTGTCCAACCGATGCAATAATAATGGATCCTGACAGGGTAGAAACCAAAGAACAACTAGCTGCAAAAAAAGAAAATCTGGATAAGGTCGGAAGATAATTTTGGCTAACGATGAAACATAAAAGTGCCGGACAAGGATCCGGCATTTTTATTTTAAAAATTATTCTGTTTCAAAAAATATCCGAACAGTTTTTATTAACTCATCGTTTAATATATTTGTTCAACACACAATAAAACCCGGAATTTCAATGAAAAAAATATATATACATATACTTTTTCAAGCATCATTACTTCTTGGCCAAACGATAGACAACGATCTTAAATCAGCGGCAGATTTAATTACAAAAGAATCATTGATGGGAAAAGTTGAAGTGTTGTCATCTCCAGAATTTGAGGGTAGATTGTCAGGAAGTGAAGGTTATAATAAAGCATCTGAATATGTGAAAAATCATTTTATTAAGCTGGGATTGAAGCCCGCCTTCGGTACTGATTATTATCAAAAACTTTTCGTTGAGTATAATGAAATAAAATCTCCAGCAAGATTTTGTTTGGTAAAAGAAAATGACATCGTGAAAGAATATAAGCTCGGAGATGATTATCTCTTCAGAGGATTTACAGGATCTGGTGATTTTACAGCACCAGTAGTTTTTTGCGGTTATGGAATTTCAAATGCTGGGTATGATGATTACAAGAACATAGATGTAAACGAAAAAATTGTTATTGTATTCAAACAAAATCCAACCTGGAAATTAGAAGGTGTTAAATGGGGAAACGGTTATCCCAGAGAAAAAGCTAATACTGCTGCAGATCACGGAGCGATAGGATTAATAATGGTTTCAAGACCACTAGACACTCCACCTCAACCGGTTATTGCAAGTGTTATGCACGGAGATGGCGAACAGAACGCAAACTTTCCGCAGCTTCATATGAGTCTTGATGCCGCAAATGATTTTTTATCTGGCTCTGGTTATGACATTAGGGATCTTCAAAGAAAAATTGATGAAAAACAAAAACCATTTTCGTTTGAACTTTCCGCATCTGCGCTAATAAAAGTACAAGCTGATTATTATAAGGAAAAAGAAACTCAAAATATTGCAGCACTTTTAGAAGGAAACGATGAAGAGTTAAAGAATGAATATATAGTTATTGGCGCACACTTAGATCATGTTGGCTCTCAAGCTGATGAAGTTTATTTTCCGGGTGCAAACGATAATGCTTCAGGTTCTGCTGGAGTTATGCAAATTGCAGAAGCGTTTATTCAAAGCGGAATGAAACCGAAACGTTCAATCATTTTTACTTTGTTCACAAGCGAAGAGCAGGGATTATTTGGTGCTGAATATTTTGTAGAGAATCCTCCTGTTGATCTTAAAAATGTTGTTGCTATGCTGAATATGGATTGCATTGGGTCCGGCGACAGTATTCAGATCGGAAACGGTAAAAGCGCACCGAATCTCTGGAATATTTTCAGGGAAACAGATTTATTAAATGATAATCTAATGCTTGAAAGAACCTGGGCGGGTGGCGGAGCAGATGCAACTCCTTTTCATAACAAAGGAATTCCGATAGCGTATATTGTTTCATATTACAGCTATGAACATTTACACCTGTCAACTGATTTGCCAGAAACGCTAAATAAAGATTTATATAAAAGCATAATTGATCTGGCTTTTTTATCATCGCTAAAAATTGCAAACGGAGAATATGTAAGAGAGAAATTAGTTCAATAATAAGTTATATATATAATTATTTTATCTACAAAAGAAGGAAAACAAATGCCTTTAGCACAAAACAAAGCAATTACTTTTAATTATACTCTGAAAGATGATGAGGGCAATATACTTGATACGACAAAAGGATCATCTCCGTTTTCATTTTTAAGCGGCAATGGTCAAATACTTCCTAAACTTGAGGATGAAATGAGCGGTATGCTGCTGGGATCGAAAAAGAATGTAAAGATTGATGCTGCCGATGCTTATGGAGAATATAACGAAGAGGCCGTTCAGAAAGTAGAACGCACTAACTTTCCCAAGGATGTTGATCTACAGCCGGGAATGCAATTTGTTACCAATTCACCCGATGGTCATCAAATGCCGTTCATAATTTCTGAAATTAAAGAAGATGACGTTACTATTGATTTTAATCATCCTCTTGCAGGAAAAAATTTAGAGTTTGATGTAGAACTTTTAGACATAAGAGATGCAACCACCGAAGAAATCGCTCACGGTCACATTCACGGACAAGGCGGGCACCATCATTGATTATTTTTAAGTAAACCATTAATTAAATTGTATTGGCTTTTTTTATTATTAATAAAATCATTTTTCGGTTTATAAGAACCTTGTTTATCTGACACAAACACTATAATTTTGAACATATAT
>JALHTS010000152.1 GCA_022865965.1 Ignavibacteriaceae bacterium | reverse complement strand
GGAATTGAAGTTGAAGCGCAGCATCACGAAGTTGCAAGCGGCGGTCAGTGCGAAATAGATCTGAAATTTACTCCTCTTGTAAAAGCTGCCGATCAACTTTTACTTTTCAAGTATATTGTAAAAAATACTGCAAAGTTGCGCAATAAAACTGTTACCTATATGCCCAAGCCACTCTTTGGTGATAACGGAAGCGGAATGCATGTTCATACATCTTTATGGAAAAAAGGCAAACCGCTATTCGCTGGTTCAGGTTATGCCGGATTAAGTGAAATGGCTTTATATTTCATTGGCGGTATATTGAAACATGCACCAAGCTTGCTTGCATTTACAAATCCAACAACAAATTCTTATAAAAGATTGGTGCCGGGTTTTGAAGCACCTGTTAATCTTGCTTACTCACAAATGAACAGGAGTGCCGCGATAAGAATTCCTATGTATTCATCAAATCCTAAATCAAAAAGAATTGAGTTCAGATGTCCTGATCCTTCAGCAAATCCATATTTAGGATTTTCTGCAATTATGATGGCAGGCTTGGATGGAATTATTAATCGAATTGATCCGGGTGAGCCGCTTGACAAAGATATTTACGATATGGAACCTGAAGAATTAAAAAATGTTCCTTCAACTCCAGGCAGTTTGAATGAAGCATTAAAGGCTCTGGCAGACGATCACGAGTATTTATTAAAAGGCGATGTATTTACTGAAGATGTGATAGAAACATGGATAAAGTACAAAATGGAAAAGGAAGTAAAACCAATGGCACTACAACCCCATCCTTATGAGTTCAATCTTTATTATGATGTATAAGATTGGATACGCTTTCTTGATGTTTGGAATAATGGAATAGTAAAGAAGTATTATCGAAAATGGATCAATATCAATTATTTCAAAGAATATTATTGTGATAGAGTTAAATGATTCTGTGTAAAGCGTTTCTTCAGCAAATATTTTACGGTTGAAACTCTCTGATGTGGGAAAATTATTCCCAATAAACCTTATATAAAGTCACAGTTCGGTTCTCAGTGCTATTAATTCCAAAGCCAGGAATTTCTTTCTGATAGAGTATTTCTGTTTGTAAATTTTCAGGCAGAGCATCTTTAAGTTCAATTTCATCCCTGAGAACCAAATATTTTGGTTTTTTGGATAATATGAAATCATAAACGGATTTGTAATTAAATCTTTCTGCGTCAACTAATCCCGCAAGATCATAAACACGTGCACCTGAGTAACTCCCCACTATTCCAACATCATTAATTGCAACAGTTTTAAAGTTTTCGTTCGTATCCGTTTTTATAAAGTTAGCTATTTCTTTGTAAGAATTCTGAAATCCTTTTACGAATAAATCACTTGCAGGTTTTACAACTGTAAAGTTAATGTGTGTGTGGATAAGTAAAATCAGAACAGAATAAACGGCTAATAATGAAAGATTAAACTGACTTTTATATTCCGTAAGTAAATTAATAAGTGCTGCTATTGTTAATATTATAATTGGGACGAACATCAGTGAATATCTAGAAATAATTGTCACATCTTTTAATGTATAATAAACATAAAACGATATGAAGAAAAATATTGCTATCATCATTCCGTTAAAACTGAATCGTTCCAATAATCTTACAAACTCTTCAATGAACTTCTGATCTTTTTTCATTACAAGAAATGATATTACAATAATGATGATGGCAAGAACCATAAATTCGGGAATATTTCCACCGAGTAATAATTTGATGTCTCGGATACTTCCTTCAATAGTCATCGGAAAAAATCCGGAACCGGCTTTAGCTTTGTAAGTGTTTGGTACTATAGTTCCAAAGTGAAAATAGGC
>JALHTS010000151.1 GCA_022865965.1 Ignavibacteriaceae bacterium | reverse complement strand
GTTTTTCCTGTGCCGAGCAATTCCTGTGCAACAGTTTCAAGCTTAAAATCTTCAAAGTTAAAGAAGGATGTTCGGAGTGCAGTCGGACCATCTATAATTACTCTTCCTGGCAGTGAAGCAAAGTAACCCCTTGGCTGACGTCTTTTAATCGAAACTCTTCCACCGCTTCTTCCTATATCAAAATTGATATTCAGCTCTTTACATTTATTATCGAGGAAGAGCAGATCAAATCCAATTACATGCCAGCCAATTATTATATCTGGATCAATTATGTTGAACCATTCAAAGAATGATTGAAGAAGATTCTTTTCATCCGGATGAAATGACAGATAGTCCGGAAACTTCTTAGGCTGATCTCCAACAATGAAAACTCTATTATGTTCATTTTTTCTTCCTGTAATATGAACAGCAATCGAATAAAGATTATTCCCCCTCCCTGAAGTTTCAATATCGAGTGATGCAATAACAAATGCCGGAGTAACTTCACATGGTTCAATCTTCGGATTAGTAAATCTTGTAATACCATTTTTTACTTTTGTTTCGCCGGTTACCTTCATCTGGGCATTGATTATTCTTTCCATTAAAAATCGTCTTACCGGATCGACATCTGATTCATAGGTTATAATTCCGATTTCGGCAAGATCGCTAACTGCCTGACGAAGATCCTTCATTGTATTGAAGTAAAGTGCATCTACCGAATTTCCTGAAAAGGTTTTCATTTCAACTTCTTTACGAAGAAAGTTTTGTTTTAATCCTGAAAGAATAGAAGAGCGTTCCACAAAGAAGACCGGCTTGTTGTTTGTTATTAGAATTTCTGTTGTGCCAAGATCTTCCGAAGTTCCGAAAAAACGCAGAACATTTTTATTCTCATAATCAAACCAGTCGCCGGTAAGTAAAAATATTTTAGCTGAAGTATCTGACACAATATTGTTTTATAAATCTATGAAAATCTGTTCAATTTGCCTGCTATTTCGAATATACATAATTGTTAAATAATCGTTGTATAAGTTTTGTCATTTCTCCCGGAATACCTTTTCCAACTATCCAATCATCTATCTGAATAACAGGAGTAATTTTAGTTGTTGTTCCTGTTATAAAAAATTCATCAAAAGTTTTTAACTTGCTTAATTTGATATAATCTTCAACGATTGAAATATTGTTTCTCATACTTAGTTCAATAATAACTTCTCTTGTTATTCCTTCAAGAATAAAATTGGATAACGGAGCGGTATAAAGAATTCCTTTATTTACCGCGAAGAAGTTTGTATGAGAACCCTCGGTGATTAAGTCATCGCGATGAAAAATTGCCTCATACGCGCCTGATTTAACCGCTTTTGTATTAGCTATGACAGAAGGAAGGAGGGAAACAGATTTAATATCACATCTTGTCCAGCGTATATCTTTTTCAAGAATAACTTTCACACCTTTCTCGAGCTGTTCTTTATTATCCTGTAATCGGGAGACAGAAACAAAAACAGTGGGAGTAAGATTTTCTTCATAACTGTGTTTCCT
>JALHTS010000150.1 GCA_022865965.1 Ignavibacteriaceae bacterium | reverse complement strand
GATAATTCTAATTATTTTTTCTGGACAACACCTTACTTGGACTATGGTCACTATTCAATTTATAGCACAGAAGATTTTGAAAACATTAATCATACTTTTTGGGATGCTGAAACGTATTTTAATGATGGATGGATGATAACAATGGGTGGTGTATCTTTTAACGGAACAGATTATGTTGGCATTACTGGTACATTTCCTTTTGACAATGGCGAATGGGCTTGGCCGGCATATGTAAAATCAACTGATAATGGAGCTACCTGGAGCGATTGGAATATTTGTGATTTCACGCAGATTCCAGTTCTAGCAGATTATGATTGTTTATTCGACAATTACACTCCAGCTTCTGAACTTGGTATATATGTGTCATATTCTTGTGATATTCAGGTTGATAAAAATGGTCGTGTGCATATGGTTGTTGGTTTATCAGATACCGCAGAGACCTGGGAAGCAACTACAAAGAATGCAATTGTTGAATTATATGAAGATCCTGCAGCTCCAACTGGCTGGGATGCTAAGATTATACTAGAGGGTGGTCTTGAAGCAGTAGACTGGGATTGGATGCAGGAACTAGCAGGATTATACTCCCCAAACATCGGTCAGCAGGGTATTTCATGCTATCTTGCTTTTGATGTAGACCGTGAAATACTTGTTACACAATGGGTAAATACCGGAGGCGTAGTGGGTGATACTCTTGCAACTATGGATATCTTCTATTCTTATAGACTTTTAGACGGTGAATGGGCTGCTCCAACTAACCTAACCAATACTCCTGTAATTAATGAATCTGGTTCACATTTAGCTCCTACTTTGAAAAAGGAAGCTGTTACCGGTGGTTATGATGTAACATTCTATAGTATGTACTGGTATGAAGTAGGAAATACCACTGCTATTATAGATCAAATGCAACCTTGTGAAATATTTGTTGCTCCTATAACACAATTTGTTCCATTTGTAGGTGTTGAAGAAGAGGGAATTAAACTCAATAGTTTTTCACTAGATCAGAACTATCCTAATCCATTCAACCCCTCAACAGTTGTAAACTACACCTTAGCTGAAAGAAGCAATGTTACTCTTAAAGTATATGATGTATTAGGTAAGGAAGTTGCTAACCTTGTGAATAACACCCAGGAAGCTGGAACACATCAGGTTACTTTTGATGCTTCTAATCTTGCCTCAGGTTTATACATATATACCTTAAATGCAGGTGATTTTACTTCATCAAAGAAAATGATGTTCTTAAAGTAATATTATTTTGAGGGTAAGCATGAAAAATGCTTACCCTATTATTACATGTTTTTTTAGATGTTGTTAAATTATTTGTAACTATCTAATTTTTCTTCAGCTTACAAAATTAATTAAATTAGTTTGGAGAAGGTATGAAAAAATATTCTACTTTTTTGATTGTTCTATTTGTTATGTTTGTTTCATCAGCACTTTTCGCTCAATCTGGTGTTGGAAAATTGAGTGGAACTGTAGTTGATGAAATTACCCGCGAACCACTTATCGGTGCTAATGTTATTCTAGTAAATACCGATTTAGGCGCGGCGACCGATGTTGAAGGTAAATTTTTTATATTAAATATCGCACCAGGTACTTACGAAGTTAGAATAAGCTACGTAGGTTATGCCCCAAGGCTCGTGCAGGATGTAAGGGTAGTGGCCGGTATTACTTACAACTTGAATGTAGAGCTAACAACTGACTTTACACTTCCTGAAATTGTTGTTCAGGATAAGAAATTTTTTGAAGAAAAAGCCACTAATACTACTAAAGTGTTTGACTCAGAAGAGATCGGCAGACTTCCAATAAAAGGTGTTGAAAAGTTGGCATCTTTACAAGCAGGCGTTGTAATTTCCGAAGGCAGTGGTGGTGCCGGTGGTAATGCTGTTATTAACGTTAGAGGTGGGCGTGGTGGAGAAGTGCTCTACATTGTTGATGGCGTTCCTCAAAATGAAATCTATTCCGGTACTAACAATTCGCAGGTTAGTAATTCTGCTATCGAACAACTATCATTCCAAATTGGTGGTTATGAGGCTAAATATGGTCAAGCTCAATCCGGTATTGTAAATGTAACTACAAAATCTGGTAATCCTACGTATTCTGTTTTTGGAGATGTATTAACTTCTTCATTTACAGATGATTTTGGATATAACCTTTATACTTTAAATTTTAGCGGTCCTATCATACCGGGAAGCAGCCAGCATACATTCTTCCTTTCAGGAGAAAGAGGCTGGAATAAAGACAATGATCCTAGAGCTGTTGGTGTGTCATTTAATTCCGATGTTGTTTATGATAGTCCATACAAAGAAAATATGGATGAAGGAATTTATAGATATACTGCTAGAACAAACCATAGTTTTGGTCCTTTTCAATTGAGACTTGGTGCTAATGTAAACTTCCGTGATTTCAGAGGATATATTAATACATATGCAAAAAATAATTCCGAACATAATATCCTAACTAAAAGAGAGAACTGGTCTTTCAGTTCGAGACTTTCACAAAGTATAAGCTCCAATGCGTTCTGGAATATAAATTTTGGTTATAGAATATTTAAAGATGCTTCAGGAGATGGTATATGGTTTGATAATCTTGAAGCCTATGGCGATAGTATTAAAAATGACGCGATTGGTGTAACTTTGCCATTCCAGGGAGCCAGAATAACTATGGATGATGTAGGTATTTTTCATAGATCTGGAAGAACATATAATATTTACAATAAAACCGACATTAGAACATTTACAGTAGATGCTAACTTTACTGCCCAGATTGAAAATCATCTTTTTGAAGTTGGCGGCGGTTTTAACTACAATACAGTTAGATTTTTTTCGATATATGATATGTATAGGCTTGCCGGGGATAATCTTCAAGATCTTCCGGAACTTATTAGATATTCAAGATTGCAGCCTACTTCATTCGGATATGATTTGACGGGTAGAAATGAAGTGAATGGTGATGAATTTACGGATTATAATGGTGAATCAATTCAAACAGGTTTTGCTCCTAAAAGTCCAATTCTTGCTTATGGTTATATTCAAGACAGATTTGAGTTGAGCGACATAGTACTGAATCTCGGTTTAAGATTTGATTATTTTGATAGTAAAACTGAGGTAATTAAGGATCCATTTTTACCTTATGCTGCTGGAGACCCTAATGCATATGACGCCGCGGACTTTACAACAAAGAATTCAGAATTATATTTTTCGCCCAGAATTGGTTTAGGTTTCCCAATTACTTCTTCAACCGTATTTCATGCCCAGTATGGAAAATTTATTCAGCAACCGCAATTAAATCAGTTATATTCTACAACTTATGATTTGAACTTTCTTATTACCGATCAAAACTGGAATTTGAATACAGGCCATGTTGAAAGTGAAATAACTACACAGTACGAAATTGGTTTCAGGCAAGTTCTTGGTGATGTTGCCGCTTTGAACTTAACGGCATTCTATAAGAATACCCAAGGTTTGATTAACACAGCAACTGTATTCTACCAGAGACAGGAAGGTGGTCAAACCCTAAGGTATATAACACCAACAAATACAGACTTTGGTACTATAAAAGGGTTGGCTTTAAGTCTTGACGTTTCAAGAATAAGCTACTTTTCAATGTCTGTAAATTATACTTATTCAATTGCTGAAGGAACCGGCTCATCTACGAGTTCTTCATTTGTGGCAGCTTTCAGAAATAATACAGGTGAAATTCCTAAAGTAATTGCGCCTTTGGATTTTGATCAGAGACATACAGGCACTATTAATCTTGATTTTTTTGTACCCAAAGGAGATTTGGGTTTTCTTGAAATGACAGGGGCAAATGTTATAGTTTCTTTTGCAAGTGGAAGGCCTTACACACCGCTTGAAACACAAAATCTCATAGCGGGGTCAATTAATTATGGAGATACCAGAGGTTATGTAAATTCTGCTACTGCTCCGGGGAATTTCAGAATTGACTTAAAACTTGAGAAATCGTTTGCAGTTGGAAAACTTCTTTTAACACCATACTTGTGGATAGAAAATCTTTTAGATGCTGCTAATCCTGTTGCAGTGTACAATTCAACTGGTGATCCTTATTCAACAGCTTGGCTTTCAACAGAGGAAGCAAAAGATATTGTTGCCAGTAAAACAACAGATACAAATCCAAATGGTGGTAAATATTTTGCGGAAGATTATAAGTCTCTTGAGAGATCACCATATAATTTTGGAATTCCAAGACTGATTAAGCTTGGTTTCAAGGTCAACTTTTCCAACTTTACTTTTTAATCGTTAGGAAAAGTAAATAATCACTAATAGGGAATTGATATGAAAATAAAAAGTAGTAGTAAATACAAATTCTTAGCAGTATTACTGCTAATGGCGGTATCAATGGCTTTTACCAGTAAAGTAGGTGATGGTACAGAAAAGACCGCAAAAGTTAATCTTCTGGCGGGTGATGCGTACATAATGTTTATCAATAACCTGAAGATTCCTCTCAATCGTCAGGGTGTTTTTGGTGATGTTCAAATTGGTGATGTCTATCAGGGAACAATTGACGGTTGTAATTTCTTATATTCCGGCGGTTTTTTTCTGAGTGGTATTTCCAACGGAAGAATGTGGGCTAATGGTGTAGCGTCTGCTTCCAGAATTCAGGATTATGATGCGGGCACATATGAATTTGGAAAAAATGACTCACGTAATCAGATATATGTGGTTTCCGCCAGCGATGGTGCGTTTGCACAGAGCTGGGAAGAATGGAAACAGGCAGTTGAATTAGGAGCAGAATTCTATGATGGCGATGGTGATGGGATTTACAATCCTGTAGATAGAAACAACAATGGTAAATGGGATTCTGACGAAGATCGACCTGATCTTTTAGGTGATCAAACTGTATGGTGTGTTTATCACGACGCAGTTAGCCCTGCTTTAAGAGTTTTTAATGACGTTGATCCACAGGGAATAGAAATCAGACAGACAGTTTTCGCCTTTTCTTCAAGAGGTGTAACAGGAAATATGATTTTTATCAGGTATAATATTCTAAATACAGGTTTAGTTGATGATGTAATTGATTCTGTTTACTTTGGAGTATGGGCAGATCCAGATCTTGGGGATATGTACGATGACCTTGCTGGTTGTGATGTTTCCTTAGATGCGGGATTTGTCTATAACGATGGAGATGACAGTTACGTAGGAGCTAATCCTCCTCCTTGTTTTTTAATCGACTTTTTCCAGGGACCTGTTGCTTACATACCCGAAGTAACATATACAGATGTTAACGGGGATGGGATATATGAAGATGGCGTTGATACTCCGCTTGATTCCGCAACTAATGTAAGAGGGCTTGTACGTGGGATGGAAATAATGCCGGGTGCAAAAAACCTTGGATTATCGTCGTTTGTTCATTATCAGCAAAGCGATCCGTTCTTAGGCGATCCATATACTCGTTTTGAAGCTCGTAATTATATGCTTGGCACGGCAAGATTAGGTGAGGAGCTTGATCCTTGTACTTGGGGATTAGGAGCAGTTGTCGGCGGTGTTGATTGCAGTACTATTGACAATAAATTCTGGTATTCCGGTGATCCGGTTACCAGTGTTGGTTGGTTAAACACAACACCAACAGACCAAAGACAGATGTCTAACACAGGTCCATTCCAGCTTGTAAAAGACAAACCTATTAATATCATTGTTGCTTATGTTGTAGGAAGAGGAACTGACGCTCTTAATAGTGTAACTTTAGCAAAGGAAAATGATCAGACAGCACAGTTATTATTTGATTGTGGTTTCCCTTCACCTCCTCCACCACCTCCGATTGATTATAGTATAAGAACGGGTGAAGATTTTATTGATATTTCATTCAAAACTTCTGAGAATATAAATTATCGTGCAATTGATACTGTACTTGATATTGATAAGTGGGTTCAGGGCTTTTACGTTAGTACATACAGAACCAACTCAAAAGCAGGCTCTATTGAAGGTATAAATAATCTTATCACTCTTGATCAATATGGACTAAATAATGGGATTGAAGCCATTTATCGGGTAGCTGGTAATGGTGGTGAGGATTTAATATTGCCTTCAGCAATTAAAAGAGATTCTTTGATATTGGCAGATCCTGAGACTGGTAGGATTGTATTAAGACTAAGGAATGATCCATTTACCGGTACTTCATTTATTAAAGGAAAAGAATACTATTTTACAATTACTCAATACACTTTGAATCATAAAGGAATTGTGAATAGGGCAACCGATACTTATGGACCCCCAGGGGATTATCTGGATATTACGGGATCGGCATTGGAGGAAATTGAAACTGCTATTATTCCTGTTACATTTGGTAAAGATTTATATGATCCTGCCGCAGACAACAGTTCTGGTACTCAGGTATACGGTACTGCCTCAGGAGCTGTAAAATATTTAGTTGTTAACAGAGATGAACTTACAAATGATGAGTACTCTGTTGAATTTTTCTCAGATCAATCTGCACCCTCTACACAACTTTATGTTCCTTATTGGAGATTACGAAACAATACAACAAATACTGTATTAATCGATTCTTCTAAGGTATATGATTATGATACAACAAACTATGCTGGAAGTGTGACGGAAGGCTTTTTAGTTAAAGTTAAACCTGCCGACCTAGATTTAGGTACTCCAACTTATGAACCTGATGAAAACCTCTGGTATTCAAGTTTTTTGCCTGATGAATCTACAGGAATTTATTATGTTGGTAAGGATATTGCCGAAGCGTCAGGAATTACCGTATTTCAGTCAAAACGATCTAATGTTATTAGAGCGGTTAGATTACGAAAAATAGAGATAAGGTTTGGAGATCAAGGCATGGCGTACAGATATCTGAATGGTTTTATAGGTCCGACTCTTCTTATAAGTAACAATTATGTATTTGCCTCTGGTGTAACACCGTTGGATACTGTTGGGAAAGGATCTCCAGGTAAATGGGATATTGTCAATGATAGACCATATGGCTTTGTAGATGTTCCATTTACAGCTTGGGTAGTAGATGAAACATATGGAGAAGAAAAACAACTAGCCGTGGGATTCATTGAAAGAAGAGGCAGTGGAGGAAGTTTCACCGGAAACCCTGATGGAAATTGGGATCCCGGAGATTCATTAAAGTATTCTCGTGAAGCTATTATGGTTTTTGATACTGATTATGATCCAAATGGAGGTCAAATTGAGTATACCGGAGGTGAATTTACAGTATCTACAGGTACATCCACTGTATGGTCAGACCCAATTAAAGGCTATACCATACCAGCAGATGCTCAGGGAATAACCGAAACTCAAAAATTAATTGCTAAATCTCCTTGGTTCAATTCTATGTTTGTGATCAGTTTAGATAAAGAAGAAGGGAGATTCTTTACTCCGGGAGATAAGTTGATTCTTCCTATAACTGTATATCCTTACACAGATATGGATATATATACTTTTACAACTCTTCAGAATGATCTAACTAGTGATCAGAAACATGCACTATTTGACAAGGTTAATGTTTACCCTAATCCATTATATGCGTATAACCCTGCCACAAGTTTTACTGGTGGTAATCCGGATGAACCTTGGGTAACGTTCTCTAATCTTCCTGAAGAAGTGAACGTGAAGATTTATACTTTAGCTGGTAGAATAATCAGGACTCTGACTACTTCAGATAAAGCAGCTCCAACTATGCCATTCCTAAATTGGGATCTGAAAAACGAGGATGGTTTAAGAGTTGCATCCGGTATGTATCTTGCGATTGTCTCAGCCCCTGGTTACGGAGAAAAAGTGCTGAAATTCGCAGTTATTATGCCCCAAAAACAAATACAAAGATACTGATTTCCTTGGCAGCGGTGAGGAGCCGCTGCCTTTCTGAAATTGAAAAAATAGGAGTTAAGAAAAATGAGAAATTTGTTATTGATTTTTCTGATATCATCAGTTATTGCTTATGCTGGTGATCCTTCAAGAAATGGAACAACAGGCGCTGACCAATTGCTTATACCGGTCGGAGCTCAAGGAATCGCTACAGGTGGAGCATTTTTATCTAATGTTACTGGTCTTGAAGCAATTTATTACAATCCCGCTGGATTGAGTTTATCCAGAGGTAGTGAGGCAATGTTTAGTTATATGAGTTATCTTGCAGATATCAACATATCTTATTTTGCAATAGGTACCAACTTAGGTGATCTCGGTTCTTTTGCATTCAGCGTTAAGACATTTGATTTTGGTGACATTCCGGTCACTACTTTCGAAATGCCCGATGGTAATGGATCTATGTATTCTCCTTCATATATCACTGCAGGAATTACATACGCAAAAGTTATAACTGATAGAGTTGCTGTTGGTATAAATGCAAAAGTTATTAGTGAAAGCATAGAAAGTGTTAACGCTACAGGAATGGCTTTAGATTTCGGTGTACAATATCGATTTCCAAGCAACTTATCTATCGGTGCTGCAGTAAAAAATATCGGATCCAATATGCGTTATACAGGTACTGATCTTCAGTTCAAATCAAGTATTCCGGGTACCCTACCCGGTTCAAAAGATGGTACTGTAGAGCCGGTAACTGAGGAATTTCAAATACCAAGTTATTTTGAACTAAGTACAGCATATAGTTATGATATTAACGAACAAAACAACGTTATGATCGGTGCTACGTTTAGAAATAACAATTCATTCGAAGACCAGGTGAAATTTGGATTTGAATATGGTTTCAATAACATTATATTTGCCCGTGCAGGATATGATTTGTTGGTTGAAAACACAAACGAATCACTTTACGGATTAACGCTGGGTGCTGGTGTTAACTATCAGATAGCTGGTAGTATTGGGATAACTTTTGACTACGCTTTTCGTCAGGTTAAAGATTTCCCTTCACCAAATCATATCGTTACAGTGAAACTAGGTTTTGAATAAGTTCTTTTCTTTAATTTCTTACTAGCGTCTGCTGTTCTCAGCAGACGCTTTTTTTTTTCATTTTAAATAGATGT
>JALHTS010000149.1 GCA_022865965.1 Ignavibacteriaceae bacterium | reverse complement strand
TATTGATATAAATGTCTTTTTAGGAAAACTGAGAGATTTTTTATTCATTATTTCTGTAATATTTTTATTTTTTATCTCTATTCTTGCACTGCCCCTACTTGAACTTTTTATCTCTATTGCTCAGCAAACACCATATTTGCAATTTTTTATTCATCCAATTTTTCAGCAAGCATTTACTGTTCTTTTTTCTTTCTTAATAATGTATTTCATTTTCTATGCATTCTATTATTTTATACCGACAGTTAAAATAAGAAAAAGATCAGCCTTAGTAGGAGCAGCCTGGGCAGCACTTTTATGGGTTGGTATGAAAATACTTTTTGGCTACTACCTCTCAAACTTTGGTACATGGGGAAAAATTTACGGTGCTTATGCTCTGGTAGTGGTTATTGCGTTTTGGATTTATTACACTGCTGCAGTTTTTATAATTGGTGCTGAAATCGGCAAACTTTTTAATGAGAGATTAAGTGAAAGAATAATCAAAAAAAGTTATGACCTGCTGGCTGATGAGAGTAAATAGATTAACTTTAATAAAATTAACGAATAAATTTTAATTTGAACTAAGATGCATTAATTTTAAATATTATAAATTTATGATTGTAAATAATAATCGCACAAATTTCCCGCCAAATAAAATCAACTCTTTAAAGGATTAATATTATGGATAACAACGAAGTTCAAAATCGTGTAAAAAAAGCAATAGCACAGGTTCTAAAGGTAAATCAGGAAAACATTTCAGACGAAGCCAATTTTATTTTTGATCTTGGAGCAGATTCTCTTCAAAGTGTTGAACTGGTAGCCGCCTTTGAAGAAGAATTTCAGATTGAAATGGAAGAAGACAAAGCTCTGGAAATTCAAACTGTATCCGATGCAGTAAAATTCATCTCTCAATATCTTAACAAATCTTAATGCGGAGTATCAATGATCAACGATGTTACTGACAGAATTAAAAGCATCGATAGAATATTTTATCCTCAATCTATCGCAGTCTTAGGAGCAAACAGAGTCAAAGGAACAGTTCCCTGCGATATTATTATAAACATATTAAAAGCTGAATATAAAGGCGTTGTCTATCCCGTTAATCCACGTGAAAAACATATTGCATCCATTAAAACCTACAAATATGTGATTGATATTGAAGATCCGGTGGATTTAGCAGTAATAGTTTTCCCAAGCTCGGTAATGCATATGGCTCTTGAGCAATGCGGACAAAAAGGAATCAAAGGCGCAATAATTATTTCTGCAGGATTTAAAGAAGTTGGCGGGCAAGGCATTGAAAGAGAAGAACAGATTAAAGAGATTGCACGCAAGTATGGAATTTCTTTTATTGGTCCAAATTGTCTTGGTGTAATAAATACAGATCCGGCTGTAATGCTTGATGCTTCTTTTGCACGTAAAATGCCTGAAGAAGGAAATATTGCTTTTATCTCACAGAGCGGTGCATTATGCACTGCTGTGCTTGATTATGCTCAGGCAAAGCATATCGGTTTTTCTAAGTTTGTAAGTATTGGTAACAAAGCAGATATAAGTGAAATTGATCTTCTCTACTATCTTAAAGACGATCCAAAGACCAAAGTTATACTTTTATATCTTGAAGAAATCAGTGATGGTCCGGGTTTAATGAAAGCAGCTAAAACTGTAATTGAAGAAACAGGTAAGCCTGTGCTTGCAATCAAATCCGGAAGAACACTTGCCGGTGCATCCGCAGCCGCATCACATACAGGATCACTTGCAGGAAGTGATGAAATTTGCGATGCTGCATTCAAGCAAGCGGGAATTATTCGCTGTGATGATATTGAAGAAATGTTTAATAAAGCTATTGCATTTACTTATCAACCGCTGCCCGATAGAAATAGAATTGCAATTGTAACAAATGCCGGTGGTCCCGGAGTTCTAACAACTGATGCTGCAATTCGCTGTGATCTTGAATTACCAAAATTTACACCCGAAACAACAGAGATATTAAAAAAGAGTCTTCCTAAAACTGCAAACATTAATAATCCTGTTGATGTAATTGGTGATGCCCGTGCCGACCGTTACAACATTGCCGTATCGAGTGTTTTGAAGGATGAAAATATTGATGGAGTATTTGTTATTCTTACTCCTCAATCTATGACGGAAATAGAGAGTATAGCTCACGAGATAAGTCGTTTATCAAGTCAGTATTCAAAACCACTTTATACTTCATTCATGGGTGAAGCGGATGTTGCTGCGGGAATTGATATA
>JALHTS010000148.1 GCA_022865965.1 Ignavibacteriaceae bacterium | reverse complement strand
CAAAAGCCGGCTTTAAAATTAAAGCAATGAAAATGATTCAGCTTACAACTGAAGCTGCAAAAGCATTTTATGAAGTTCATAAAGAAAGACCATTTTATAATGAACTTGTTGATTTTATGACTTCTGGTCCTTGCGTTCCGATTGCCTTGGAAAAAGAAAATGCGGTTGAAGATTACAGAAAACTAATTGGTGCCACCGATCCTATTGAAGCTGCCGAAGGAACAGTTAGAAAATTATATGCAATTAGTAAATCTTTTAATGCTGTTCACGGCTCGGATTCAAATGAGAATGCTGAGATTGAAATATCATTCTTCTTTAGAAGTAAAGAGTTGATTGAAAATTATCCGGGATAACTGTCTGATCGGCAGACAGGTTTATACGGGTAAGAAATCTGTAGAATATATCTGTCTTCTCTCTTTTCTCGAAGTGACAAAATTAAATTTGAAGAGGCCGTCTTAAAAGTCGTGTAGTAAGTGTCATTCCCGTGAAAACCTGTCTGCTGACAGGCAGGCGGGAATCCAGAACCCTTAAAACAAAATGGATTCCCACTTTCGTGGGAATGACAATCGAGTAATTTTTACTTTTGAGACAACCTCTTTTTTAATGGAAGTAAAGTAAAATGAAAATAAATCACTTGTACAGTTTTTTAATTCTCCTTTCTGTTTTCTTTTTATCCATAAGGATTGATGCTCAAATTATTACTGGTGCAGACTTACTGATTTCTGAAAATCTTAATCTCCTTAGTGATAGAAAAGTCGGAGTTGTTTGTAATCATTCATCCCTGCTATCAAACGGAACGCATTTAGTGGATGCTCTTCTGAATCAAAAAGATTTTGAAGTAACAGCAATCTTTACACCTGAACATGGTTTTAAGAGTATTGAAGAAGATGGAAAAGTAATTGATTATAAAAACAATCTTTACAAAAATATTCCAATCATTTCACTTTATGGTAAGGATAGAAAGCCATCAAAAGAAAATCTTAATAATGTTGATATTCTAATATTTGATATTCAGGATGTTGGTGCAAGATTTTATACATATATCTCTACTATGTATAATGTTTTGGAAGCTGCAGGTGAAGTTAATATTCCGGTAATCATTCTTGATCGACCAAATCCAATCGGCGGTAACTATGTCGATGGACCTGTGTTGGATAATAAATTCAAATCTTTTGTTGGCGTTGCTCAGATTCCTATAGCGTATGGTATGACAGTTGGTGAACTTGCAAATTATTTTATTGGAGAGAAATTAATATCATCATGGAAAAATATTTCTTTAAAAGTTATCCAGTGTAAAAACTGGAAACGGGAAATTCCAAATGAATTTTATTCAAAATGGAATCCACCTTCTCCCAATATAACCTCTTTACAAACTGCATTAGTTTATCCGGGTACGTGCTTACTTCAAGGGACAAATATTTCGGACGGCAGAGGAACAAGATTTCCTATCCTGCAAATCGGTGCTCCATTTTTTAATGCAGACGATATAATTGTAAAGTTAAATCTATTAAAGATTGAGGGTGCCGAGTTTCAGTCAGTTGCATTCATTCCGGAAGAAATTGAGGGAATGGCAAAAAATCCAAAGTTCGAAAATGAATCCTGTTACGGAATTAAAATCAAAATTACCGATCCTATAAAATTTGAGGCAGTTAAATTCGGAGTAAAACTATTATATGTTGTTATTAAGTTATATGGAGACAAAATAAAGTTTAATGAATCATTCAGTAAACTTGCCGGAAGTGATATTTTGCAAAAGCAATTACAAAACAAAATGGCACCGGATAAAATTATTGCATCATGGCAAAAAGACTTAGTTAAGTTCGAAAAAAAACGTAATAAATATTTACTTTATTAAGAGGAAAAAATGATAAACAAATTATTGGCATTCACCGTCTTATTTTTATTCATTGCAATCGGGTGTGGAGATAAAAAGGATGAGCCTGCCGAAACAACTGCCGAAGTTCATCAATTCGATTCAACAGATCTTAAACTTGAAAAAATTGATGATGAAAACGGAATTTACGATTTAGAATATAAGTTCGAGAAAGGTGATAAATTCACATATCGCTTCAGTTCAATTACGAATAATGAGCAAGCAATTTCAACCGATACAACTCTTGTTACAAAACTCCAGCAAACAATTTCTTATATAATAGACATGGATGTAAACGAAATTGATGAGAACGGTGTCGCTGACATTGTTATCAAAATCAAATCAATTAAAATTGATGCTGATGTTAACGGTCAGAAATATTATGTAAAAACTGATGTTGCTCCCGACTCAAGTCAAAAATTACAATATGCTGAACATTATGCTATTACTGAAAGTCCGTTCATTGTCAGAGTTGATAAAAAGGGCAACCTGATTGAATTTAGCAGGATTGACAGAATTGTTAATAAATTTCTTGAATTAAGAGAAATAGCTGATTCAGTAACTGCAGATGAAAAAGGCATGCTCAGAAACAGTTTTACTCAAAGTGCAATTAAACCACTTACACAGCAAATTTTCAGAGTATTGCCAACAGAACCGGTTGCTAAAGATTCATCCTGGTCAATTCCACAGCAGCCAATTACTTTAATGGTTTATCAGGTTCAGTACGAAAATATTTATAAAGTTTCAGAATTTGAAAAGCTTGGTGACGATCGTATTGCTGTTCTTAGTGCAGGTGTTAAATCTAAGATCACCGGTGATGACAAAGCTACTGAAAGCGGCGTAACTTATAATTTCACTAAACCCAAAACCATAGCAGACGGAAAAATTTATTTTAATATTGACAAGGGTGTAATTCAAAAATCTAAAACAACAACCAATATCAATTTTTCTTTTAGTATGGAAGCTATGTCTCCTCAAGGATTACAGAAGGGTTTAAGACAAGATAAAAACGTCAACACAAATATTCTTGAGCTTCTCTAAAAATTATATTAAGAAGACACTCTAAATGAGTGTCTTCTCCTCCAAGTGCTCGATCTTATTTCACAACATCAAAAAGTCAAATGGTTGAAATGCAAATTTTATAAATTCCTGACTCCGGGAAGCAGACAACTCATTCCAAACTAAACACCTAATAAGAGAATGGCGACTGTGCCTAAAATTAGCGCGGCAATTCCAAAATAATTCAATTTTTCTTTGAATATTAAATATGCAGCTAATGTAGTAACTATTATCACTCCTGTATTTATTACGGGATAGACTATCATTGCTGGGAGTGTGCTTAATGCTGCGAGTAAGAACACAGTACTAAAATAATTTGGTATTCCAAGAACTAATCCTGTTAAGAATTCTGATTTTTCAATCTTAATTTTTCTCGTAAAAATTACTGCTGCACCTACAATAAATGCAGTAGTAAAAATCATGTAAACAAAAAAACTTTCTTCCCCCGATGTTCTAAGAAGTTGGAAAAACTTCATTGCAAAATCATTTACACCAATAAATAAAAGAACACCTATAAGGAAGAAATATTTTTTCTTATCACCAGCTCCGCTATTCTCATGATTTAATGAAAGATAAAATAAAATGATTGTCAGAATTGTAAGAGAAAATCCAAGGTAGATGTGTGTATTTGGAATTTCGCCGAAAAATACCACTACAAGAAATACAGGGATAACAACCGAAAGACGTGAACTTACGGTAGCTAATGCAGTCCCGGCAAACTCAACTGCTTTAGCAAAAATAAAAAATGAAATAATAAACAATGGACCAAGAATTAGTCCAAAAAATAAAGCCTCATTTGAATATTCAGCATTCCCTTTAATAAAAATCATTATTGCGGAAATTATGCTTGCTATAAAATAATTTCCCATTAACATCACTACAGGCTGATTTTTTCTTGTTGTATTATATTTTAAGATCAATGCAATTGAAGATGAGCTTAGTATAGTAAGTAAAAGGTAAAGCATGCGTTAATTCAATTGCTAAATCTTAATAAGGCTAAAGATATTTCAGAAATTAATGACCTGAACTCTGAACTTTAATTGATTTTTCTACTGCTTTACTTTCCTTAACCATAAACCATAGCAAAGCAGAGATAGCAAGGGATACAGCACTAATAACAAATATCAAATTTTTGTCTTCTGCATTCTGAATGAAAATCCCCAAACCAAGGCTAACAAATAACTGCGGAAGAACAACAGAGAGATTAATAAATATGCAAACAAAAAGAATAAATACTTGAAGTCTTTTAGTCATATAGTTTTAAGTTCTTACAAAATTTTCCGGTAAAGATATAGAAAAAAATGAATATTTAGAGTTAAACTAAGCATAATCTACTTATGAGTATAAAACAATATGGTTTAGATTTTCTTGCATTTTACAACATTTAAGTTAATTTTTGATTTCCAATTTGAAGAAAATGGCAAAGCAAGACGAAGAAAAAAATATTACGGTAAACCGTAAAGCAAGACACGAATACGCAATCATTCAAATTTTTGAAGCAGGTATTGTCCTTGTCGGAACGGAAGTAAAAGCGCTGCGACAAGGTAAAGCAAATCTTGTTGACAGCTATGCAACGGTAAAGAATAATGAAGTCTGGCTAATGAGCGCTCATATTAGTGAATACACTCAGGGAAATATAAATAATCACGTTCCAACACGTGACCGTAAGCTTTTGATGAACAGGAGTGAGATAAGAAAGCTGATTGGCAAAACAAAAGAAAAAGGTTTAACCTTAGTTCCGTTAAGATTATATTTTAAGAATGGCAAAGTAAAAGTTGAAATAGCGCTGGCTAAAGGAAAGAAAGTTTATGACAAACGGGAATCAATTGCTAAGAAAGATTTGCAGCGTGATCAGGAAAGAAGATTTAAATATTGAAATTTTAGAAGATTGGAAGATTGGATGAATGAATGAATGATTGCAATAAAATTATTTGTCATTTCGATTCCGACTTTAGTCGGGAGAGAAATCTTGAGTACTTTCTTAAGATTTCTCAGTCGTTTTACTCCTTCGAAATGACATTGATGACTGAATTACAACAATATTAAAATAATGTATCAATCAACCAATCATTTGATCAGTATTTAATTACAATGAACAAAAAGAGTGAAAAACTAAATGAGTAAAAAACTTTTTCCTTCTTTGAACGAACAGATGGACGTTATAAAACGAGGCACTGTGGAAATCATTCCTGAAGATGAACTCGTTAAAAAAATTGAATTGTCGTTCAAAGAAAATAAACCGCTTAATATAAAACTAGGCTGCGACCCAAGTCGACCTGATCTGCATATCGGACATGCAGTAGTCTTGAAGAAATTGGCACAGTTTCAAAAGCTTGGTCATCAGGCAATTCTTATTGTTGGTGATTTCACTGGTATGATTGGTGATCCATCGGGAAGAAATTCAACACGTCCAGCTCTTACTCTGGAGCAGACAAGAATAAATGGTGAGAGTTATTTTCAGCAAGCTTCAAAAATTTTGGATAAAGATAAAACTAAAATTGTTTATAACTCCGAATGGCTTAGCAAAATGAGTTTCGAAGATGTGATAATACTTTCTTCAAAATACACTGTTGCAAGAATGATTGAACGCGATGACTTTACAAAACGCTTCAAAGGCGGTGAACCGATAAGTGTTCACGAGTTTTTATATCCCCTTGCACAGGCAATGGATTCTGTTGCAATTAACAGTGATGTGGAATTAGGCGGAACTGATCAGAAATTTAATTTATTGGTCGGAAGAGACATTCAACGTGAGTTTGGAATGGAACCACAGGTTATTCTCACAATGCCGCTTCTTCTCGGAACTGATGGTGTAGAGAAAATGAGCAAATCTTTGGATAATTATATAGGAATCTCTGATCCTCCATCACAAATTTATGGACGAACTCTCTCCATTCCGGATAATCTAATTTATACTTATTATGTTTTAACCACGGATGTTCCTGAAGAAAAGTTGTCTCAGATTCAATCTCAGCTAAACGACGGGAGTATAAATCCTAGAGATATTAAGAGAGATCTTGCAAGGACTTTAGTTTCAATGTATCACAATGAAGAAGCTGCAAAAAATGCAGAAGAAGAGTTTGACAGAATTTTTATAAGCAAAGGTCTTCCGGATGAAATTCTAGAATTTAAAATTAAAGAAGACAAAGAAATAAATATTTTAGAACTAATAGTTTTAGTAAATTTCGCTCCGTCAAAAGGAGAAGCCCGAAGATTAGTGACACAGGGTGGAGTTTCTATAGACGGAGAAAAAATATATGATCCTCTCCAATCAATTAAAATCAATAAAGGAATGATTTTGAAAGTTGGCAAGAGGAAATTTGTTAAATTTAATTAGAAAGGAAAATTAAATTGTATCTACCCACGAAAATCTTTTTTACCAAGGGCGTTGGTAAACATAAAGAATATCTCAGTTCATTTGAGCTTGCATTAAGAAGTGCGAAAATTGAGATATGTAACTTAGTTTCAGT
>JALHTS010000147.1 GCA_022865965.1 Ignavibacteriaceae bacterium | reverse complement strand
TCTTTGTTCCTCTTCTAAAGCTACATACAAACTAAGATGGTTCACTCCTTTAAAGGAAGTTGATATTTGTGGACATGCCACAATTGCTTCTCTTCACTTCTTAACTGAAAAAGAAATAATTCAAATTTCCAATTCTGTAACTTTTGAAACGCGCTCCGGTATTCTTAATTGTTCAATTCATTCAGGTGAATACGGAATGCAATTGCCGGTTTGTTCTGTCACAGAATTAACCCAACTAAAAGAAGAAATAATCAGTGCATTTAATATTCCGGAAAATATTATTGATATTGATACTCCTTTTTTCACATTGAGTAACAACTTCCTTTTCATTAAAATAAAATCGTATTCTGATCTCATTTCTTATACTCCGAAATTCAATATTGAAAGTGAAATATTTAAAAAATATCCTGATGTGTCATTATACACGATAGAAACCATTGAAGAGGAAAATACTGCTCACCAGAGATTTTTCGCTCCAGGATTTGGAATAACCGAAGATCCTGTTACAGGTTCAGCCTCTGCATACTTAGCTTTAGTTCTGTTAAAAGCAGGATTAGTATCAAAAGATATTCTAAAGGAATCGATAACAGTTGAGCAAGGCGATCATCTAGGAAGAAAAGGCAGGGTTAAAGTCAGCTTCAATCAGGATACACAGGAATTAATTATTAAAGGTAAGGCAGTTACTTTTCTAAAAGGAAATATTTTCATCTAATGTTTGATTTCGAAAAAATAAACCTGAGTTTTTCTTATTCTGCAGTATTGTTTGTATTAGGAATAATTATTGCACTTCTGTATGCGTATTATGTCTACAGATTTACACTTCCGCCCGTTTCGACTGCTAAAAGAATTTTTCTTGCTTCGCTAAGAGGTATAGCATTAATTCTGCTTCTCTTTATTTTCTTTGAACCGATACTTTCCTTAACAAAGAAAGAAGTTTCAGAACCGGCAAATCTTATCTTTATTGACAACACTAAATCAATTTTAATTGAAGATGGAACTGAAAGAGAAAAAACGATTAATGAAATCGTCAATGAATTATTGAATAAATCTACTTCTTCAAATTTAGAACTATATACTTTCGGAAGCAGAGTGGAAAAGCTTGAACGTGATTCGATCAGCAAATTAAATTTTTCACATTCATCAACCAACTTTTCAGAAATATTTAATGAGATTGATTTGGGAAAACGAAACATTTCTTCTATCACAATTATTTCTGACGGAGTTATAACTGACGGCTCTAATCCAATTTATACCGCTCAACAAAAAGCCACGCCTGTTTTCACAGTTGGAATCGGTGATTCATCACGCAAAAATTATATTAAAATAAGATCAGTTTTATACAATGATTTGATCTATGCAGAAACTCCAACCGCTGTTATGAGCACCATTACAAATCGTGGTTATGCGGGACAAAATATTATGGTATCGTTTTATGAAAATGATATACTCCTCGAACAAAAGAATATGATTCTTGATGAAAGCGGAACTAACAATATATATTTTGATTACACACCAAAAACAAGCGGTGAGAAAAAATTATCCTTAACTGTTTCTGAACTGAAGGATGAATTCACTTACGCAAATAATAAAAAGATATTTTTTGTTAATGTATTAAGCAATAAAATAAAAGTGTTAATTATAAGCGGATCACCTTCAGCTGATCTTACTTTTGTTAAAAATTCATTATCAACGGACAATAATATTTCTATTTCAACTCTTACTCAGATAAGAAACAATCAGTTCATAGAAGGTGGTTATACAAAGAAGATTGACAGTGCTGATATTTTCTTTCTTATCGGGTTTCCAACAAAAGAAACATCTTTTGAGGTATTGAATCTTATTATAAAAAAAATCTCGGATAAAAATACTCCTTTCTTTTTTTCGCTTACTACCGATATTGATGTAACAAAGCTATCAGACCTTCAGCAGCATCTGCCATTTACTATTTCACAGATTGATAATATTTACCAACAAGTTCAGCCGGAAATACAAATTGGTGAGAATAACAATCCTCTTATTCAAAACAATGCTGGTAACCCGATTGCAGCCTGGAATAATTTACCGCCAATACTGCAACCTAGAATTATTATTAATACCAAACCTGAAAGCAAAATAGTTTCAAGAATTAAAGTTGATAACGTACCACGACCAAATCCCTTAATATTAACACGATCTTTAGGAAATAAACGATCAATAGCGGTTCTTGCTAATAATTTCTGGAGATGGAAACTTCAAACAGCAACAAGAAACTCTGATTTGTTTGACAGTTTTATTCTTAATTCTGTCAGATGGTTGAATGTATCGGATGAATTCAGAAAAGTCAGGATACAACCGACGAAAAAAATATTTGCAAGCGGCGAAGAAATTGAATTTTCTGCACGGGTTTATGATGATGCATTAAACCCTGTTTCAAATGCGAATGTTTCGGTTAACGTAACCAATGGAGAAGATAGATTTGAAATTAATCTTAATTCTGTTGGAAGTGGTCTGTATGAAGGTGCAATTCAAATCCGCAATCCCGGTGATTATTCATTTACAGCAGATGCCCGGTTGAATGGTAATGTTTTTGGTAAAGATGGAGGCAGGTTTAATATTGGTGAAGTAGATATTGAAATGCTGGATCCAAGAATGGACTTTGAATTTTTAAATTTGCTTGCAATGGAAACCGGCGGAGAATATTTTAATCCTGAAGAAACAAATACTTTAATTGATGAGTTGAATAAAATTTCAGCTCGAGCTGTCAAAGAAAAATTTTTAACATCTGAAATAAATCTTTGGTCAAGTGAATGGCTGTTAATTTTAGTTATTCTTATTTTTGCAATGGAATGGTTCATAAGAAAAAGATCAGGAATGCTATAATAGTTAAAGGATTTTAACTTGAAACTCTTTTTAATAGACATGTTAGATTTTTTTCTTCCAAGATTCTGCCCTGCCTGCAAGCAAAAACTAACTAACAGCGAAGATACTATTTGCAATAACTGTTTTGACTCCATTCAATTAGCCGAAATATCCAGGATCGATTATGAATTCAACAAAAAGTTTGAATCTAAAAAACTGATCACCGGATTCACTTCATTATTTGTTTTTGAGAAAGACAAAGAACTTCAGGAAATACTACACCAGTTTAAGTATAATCAAAAATTTAGAAGTGGTGTAAAGTTGGGAAGAGAAATTGCCAAAGAAAGAATAAGGGCAATTTCAGAGTGGGATATTGATTTGATTATTCCCGTACCTCTGCATCATCTTAAAAAAGCAGAGAGAGGTTATAATCAATCATTTTATTTAGCAAAAGGATTGTCAAAAGAACTTAATATTAGTTACAAAGAGAATGTGCTGAAACGAAGAAGATATACTGAATCCCAGACTTTGAAAAATATTTCAGACAGAGAAATGAATGTAAGAAATGCTTTTGCTGTGAGGAATAAAAAGTTGATTAAAGGGAAAAACATTCTGCTTGTCGATGATGTAATAACAACAGGAGCAACTATCTCAGAATGTGCGCGACAATTATTAAATAACGGTGCGGTTAAAGTTTATGCAGTCTCGGCGGCAATAGCCGATTAAACTTACATTTTATCGGGTGCACTCACACCAAGAATTGACAATCCATTCTTTAAAACAACTTTAGTTGCCAGGGCTAAAGCTATTCGTGCTTCAGCAAGGTTTTTCTCTGTTCCAAGAATTCTGCAAAATGTGTAAAACCTGTGAAATGCTGCGGCAAGCTCTTCAAGGAAAGCACAGATTCTGTTCGTTTCAAAAACTTCTGCACTATAGAGTACTTCCTCCTCGAACTGATAAAGTTTTTTCAAAAGTGTTTGTTCTTCTTCAGAAGTAAGAAGATTAAGATATGTGGTATCTGATTTAAGGTTTTCTCCTTCAATCGTTCGAAGTATAGAACATATTCTTGCGTGTGCATACTGAAGATAAAAAACGGGGTTTTCATCGGATTGTTTTTTCGCGATAGATAACTCAAAATTCATATGAGAAGAAATGTTGCGCATATTGTAGAAATATCTTACAACATCTTTTCCTACTTCATCAATAAGATCATCAAGAGAAATATAATTTGCTTTACGGGTTGACATTTTTACGGCTTCGCCATTTTCAGTAACAGTAATAAATTGTTGAATCAATACTTTTACTTTTGATGAATCATATCCTAAAGCTTCCAGTCCGGCTAAAACATCAGTGTGGGTTGCAGCATGATCTGAACCAAAAATATCGACGATCAAATCATAACCGCGATCAAATTTTGTTGTGTGATAAGCAATATCAGGTAAACGGTATGTCGGTTCACCTGTTGATTTAACTATCACTTTATCATCCTGCTTACCAAGCTGGCTAAACTTTAACCAAACGGCGCCATCCTTTTCATAAGAAAGATTTTTTTCCTTATAAATTTTTAAAACCTCTTCTATCTTTCCTTCTTCAAATAAAGTATTTTCATTAAAAAAGATTTTATGCCTTATATCAATACTGTTTAAAGTTTTCTTAATAAGTTCAAATATTTCTCTTTCAGCCTTTTCTTTAAACTTACCCTCAGG
>JALHTS010000146.1 GCA_022865965.1 Ignavibacteriaceae bacterium | reverse complement strand
TTGGAAACCGAAAAAGATATGCTTTGCTGTTCGCCTCTTGAAGCTCCTCCGAATATTTCTCTTTCATATTTGCTGTAAAGAATTTCTTCGCCTGCCAGGTTTGTATAAGAATTATAATATCCCCAAAACGGTTTTGAAAAATCCGGTGTGAAGTTATAAGAAATGGATGGATTAACAGTATGTCTGATTGCTGCAATACCAAGTGCATTTGGTTGAAACATTCCATAAAATTTTGTTGATGCAGATACTCTTGCATTAAATGTTCTGACAAAATTAATTTCATGCTTGTCATTTGTAATAATTGAATCCGTTTCGGTTGAACTTTCAACAGAAAATTTTTCAACTCTCTTGTTATACCATTTTTCCTGATAACTAATACCAGGTGAAATACTGAAGTAACCAATTTTCGGTGAAGCTCCCGCAGAAATGTTATGCTGAATTCCGCCTCTTACTTTTAAATCACCGCTTTGTTTTACGCGTCTATTTTGAAACTGACCATTATAACTAAATCCAAGCAAATCATACCAATCTTCATCACCACCAACACTCTTGCTTTTAAACGGATAAAATTGTGATTTAGAAAAGGATAAGCTTGGTAAAACTTCATATATATCGTTTTTTTCAAAAGTTTGGCGCCGGCTGTATGAAAGTGTTAAACTTGTTCCTGATTCTTCCCAGGTTTTATTTAATGTAGCACTCGAATTTATTTCATTTGTAAGAATTTGATTAAGATCTACCTGATTCAACAAATTTTTTCCTGAGGCGAATTCAAGATTAGCATCAAACCGCATAGTTGGAGTAAAATTCTGATTATGGCTCCATCTTAAATTCCATCTTGTATTTTCAGAGTAGCCCAGATCGGTTGCTTCACCGCGTTTTAGAGTTTCATATCTTCCCTGGAAATTACCTGTGAATTCATACCTTTTTGCATAGCGAAATCTTGTGTCAGCAGCCCAGCTACCACGCGTGTAATAATCTCCTGTTGCATTCACATCCATATAATCACTGATTGCCCAAAAATATCCGAAGCTTGAAAAATATGGTCCGTACGAACCACTTTGACCGAATGCAGGTGCAATTATTCCGGATCTCCTCCCGGATTCAATAGGGAAAACCCCAAACGGTATAGGAATTGGAAAAGGAACGCCGCCAAAATGCAGCCATATCCATTCGGCTACAAGCTGTTCTTTATGAATAACTTTCATCTTGTTCGCATAAAAATAAAAATGCGGACATTCATCATCGCAGGTTGTAAAAACACCATCCTCTATAAAATAAGTTTCGGTATCAACTTTTTTTATCTTAGCGCCGGTATATTTTTGACCGTCTTGTTCTGTGCCCGCAGCAGATATAATACCTCTTCCGGTTTTGAAGTTGTACTTCATGCTGACACCTTCATAAATATCAGCACCCTCTTTAAGAACAGGAGCTCCGGCAAGTTTTCCCGGCAACGTATCTATCTGAACACCAGTTGCTTCAATTTCATTTTTCTCAAAATCAATAATAATATTTGCGCTCTTAATCTCAGTTTGCTTATAGCTTAATTGACCATCACCATATAGCTTCATCTTTTTATCTTTTACTAAAAAGATAAGCGAATCGGATGCACTGGAAAAAATTGTTGTGTCAACATCATATTTTTTTGATGATATTTGTAAAGTGGTATCGGGTTGTAGAAGACTTAATGAATCGGTTAGAACAATTGTTGTATCAATTGTCTGCGCTGAAATTCGAATTCCAAGAAAAAGAAATAATATTGTGAATTTTAATTTCATTGATAAAAGAATTAAGTAGAGCTCACCTTTAAGGTGGACTCACATTAGAATTACATACTATAAAAAACCAATGCTGATGCACCTTTAATACCGGCGTCATTCTTAAGTTTTGCCGGAATCACTTTAACTCTTGGGCTTAACGGAGTTAAAACTCTGGCTGTTGCTGTTTTACAAATTGTTTCAAATAATGGTTTACCGAATCCCGCAACTCCACCGCCAATAATAAAAGTACTGATATCCAAAACATTACTTAATGATGCAAATGCCGTTCCGAGTTGGACACCCATATTATGAATTATGGATTTCGCATACTTATCACCTTGCTCCGCAGCATTTTGAATTATTCTCGGAGATACATTAACAAGATCATTATCAATCAATTCCCATATTTTAGAATCCGGTTGATCTGCCAACTCAATTCTTACACGATCTTTTAAATATTGATTTCCAATATAAGCTTCAATACATCCGTAAGAACCGCAGTTACATTTAGCACCGTTGCCATCAATGGAAATGTGTCCTATTTCTCCTGCTGCTCCAAATTCACCTCTGAATATTTTTTTGTTGAACACAATTCCGCCGCCAACACCGGTACCAAGTGTAACCATAATAAAAGAAGAATATTTTTTCCCTGCACCAAAAATCATTTCACCAATTGCTGCCGCATTAGCATCATTTTCAACGCATACATCTATTTTAAATTCTTTCTGGATGATAGAACCAAGTTTTACTTTTTTCCAGCCGGGAATATTGGGGGGATCTTCAACAGTTCCTTTTTTAACATTTATAACGCCGGGACAGCCAATTCCAATTCCTTTAATTTTTTGTTTGTTGCTTTTAAGAATTTCTTTAATGCCGGATTTAATATTTTCTATAACTTTTTCATGACCCTGGTGTGCTTCTGTTTTAATAGAAGTCTTTTTCAGTATTTTTCCGTTCGACGAAACTATACCTATTTTAATATTTGTCCCGCCTAAGTCAACACCAATAGCGGCTTTAATTTGTTTTGTCATATAAAATCCGAGAAATTTTAATTGGTAAATTGAGTATCAACAATCTTGAGTTCGCCGGGATATGCAATATCACCAAGTACCGTGCTGACTGTTGGCCTTGCATATAAAACAATTTTAGATGAAGTACCTTGTACACCGCCTAAACTTAAAGCAAGATTTATAAGAGATTCATAACCTTTCTCTGCAAAAAATTCTTTCAAGTCAATTTCCATTCTAAGTGGAATTACAGTTATTTCTCCCGTGCCCGGAACAGTAATGGGATTGTTAAGTCGCCCTGAAATTGTTTTTTTACCATCAAGCTCAAGTGTCCAGTCAAGATCTTTCAAAGTAGCATCTGTACTTTGGTAACCGCCGGTTCCGTCATTAGGATTTTTTGCATCAACGTTAAGCACAAAAGAAACAGGAAATTTTCCATTAGCAATAGATGTAGTTATCTTTAAAATATCCAGTGCACTAAAATCACTTAAGGATGTTTTATTTGATATTGGAATATTCATTACAGAAAATCCATTAACTGCATCAAGTTTAAATTGCAACCTCGATAAATGAACAATAGTTTGATAAACACTGCATTGTATTGCAATTAAAGAAACAACAGCCAACAACGAGATTAAAATTTGCTTTTTCAAAAGCTCACCTTTGATTCTTCTATTTTTTGGATGATTATTTGTGCAACTTTTAATGCTTTTAATCCATCTTCACCGGAAACTACTGGTCTTTTCTTTTCGGCAACTGAATTTACAAAAAGTTCCAATTCATATTCCAAAGCATTTAATTCTTTATGTTCAGGTTGTTCATAAACTAATTTTTTCTTTTTTTCTCCAACTCCTATTTCACCAAAGGAGATTGAATTTGCTGAAGTTTCTTCATCCAGCGAAATTAGGCGATATATTTCAGAAACACCGGTTACAAAATCCAATGCGATGTAAGTGTCTTTCTGGAACATCCTCATCTTTCGCATTTTCTTCTGTGATATTCTGCTTGCTGTAACATTTGCAACCGCTCCGTTTTCAAACATAATTCTTGCATTTGCAATATCAATATGATTTGAAACCACGGCTACACCGCTTGCATCTATCTGTTTAACATCACTTTTAACCAGACTTAAAATTATATCTATATCGTGGATCATAAGATCAAGAACAACAGCAACGTCAGTTCCTCGTGGATTGAACTGAGCTAATCTGTCCGACTGAATGAATTTGGGATTATCAATATAATTTTCAAGTGAAACAAGTCCAGGATTAAATCTTTCAATATGTCCGACTTGAAGATTAAGTTTTTTTTCATTTGAGATTTTTACCAGCTCTTCACCTTCTTCAATTGTGGCAGTTATCGGCTTTTCAATGAACACGTGAACATTTGATTCAAAACATTTCTTAGCAACTTCATAATGTGCGCTTGTTGTGGCTGCAATTGAAACAGCTTCAACCTGCGAGAGCAGAAAATCCAACGATGAAAATGCTTTCACTTCTAATTCATCAGATACGGCTTTTGCCTGATCAGGATTTGAATCATAGATTCCTACTAATTCACAATTACTTATTTGCTTGAACATTTTTGTGTGGAGTTTGCCCAGATGTCCGGTTCCAATTACACCCACTTTTATTTTACTCATTTAATTAAGTTCCTTTATTTATCTTTTTGAAAATCTTTTATAACCAATTATTCTGTCGTATCCGCCTAAGTTCGTATCTTTATAGTATAGCAGAACTATAAACTCATTTGATGTGCCCCAATTATTTCCTTCAAGCTGAAGCCAGTCCAAATGAATTATATTTCCGTTTGATTCAGATGCAACAACATATTGATAATCATAAATTCCGCGCTTTAACGGAATTGTAATGCTGTAAAGACCGGATGATTCATTCATTTTATATTCAGAAGAGACAATCCAATTATTGAAAGCACCAATAAGATAAACATCTCCGTTCGGTATTGATACGGGTTTGATTGAAAATTTTATATTCATATAAGTTGAGAAAGGATCTTTAAAATCTGTAAGACTAAATCCGCCATTTAAATCTCTATAACCTGATTTGAAATATCTTGTTGTTTCAAAACCTTCAAACTGTGCCTGAACATCATTGGTAGTAAATTTATTTATATTACGCAGATCAACCTGACGGTATTCATTTCCGGGAAATACATCACGAGCAGTGAATGAAAATTTTTTATCCGCATCCCAGTTATAAATTCTCATATTATTTACATAAGAACGATCAATAATGTAAGAATAATCAATTTTATGGTTTTGGATAATTTCAACATGATCAACAAAATTTGGAAAAAATCCATCCGGCAGTACAAATGAAGTGGTTACCCAAAATACATTTCCGAAATCAATGGGAAAATAATTTTTATCGTCCATTTCTTTGTTCTGAATTTTAGTTACGAGTTCTACATCATCATCGGAAATAACAATAAATTTTCCTTTCGCAAAAATAATTGAGTGATCTTGAGAATCGGTTATATAGTATCTCCACTTTCCGGAAAACGGAAAGCTTACATATCCATCTCTGTCCGGGAAAGCATTACTAAAATGATATGCAGCACCTTCAACTGTATTGGGAAGATTTTTATAATCTAATAAATAAGCAACATCTTGTCCCTTGTTGAGAAGAAAAATATTATCGGTTGGGCTCCAGTCTTTATCACAAAATTTAAATACGACATTTAGATTTGGAGGATAATCGGCATCGACATCAAATTCAATTATTATTTTAGAGCTGCCTGCCAAAACCGGGAATGAAAGATTGTTATCGCTTGTATAAGTCTTCAAACTTTTAATCGCAACATTCTGAGCAAAGTTGAATGTTGTTAA
>JALHTS010000145.1 GCA_022865965.1 Ignavibacteriaceae bacterium | reverse complement strand
TTATTGGGTAATCTACATCTATTTTACGTTTCTTTATTTTATTCAACGGTTTCTTGAACAACTTTTTTGTTTCTTCATCAACCAGATCAGTAAATAAAATTCCCTGCAGATGATCATATTCATGCTGAATTACACGGGCAAGAAGATCGTCTGCTTCAAATGATTGTTTTTTGAGATCAGTGTCTTCATATTCAATTGTAATATTTTTCGGTCGGATTACTTCAGCACGCAGATCTGGAAGGCTGAGACAACCCTCCTCAATGCTTGATGTTTCTATTGATCTTTCAACAATGTTTGGATTGATGAATACCATAGGTTTAATGTTTTCATAATCTTCAACCGGTGAAATATCCACGATGAATATTGATTTATTCGATCCAACCTGATTTGCAGCAAGACCAATTCCGTTTGCACTGCGCATAGTTTCAAACATATCTGTTATCAATCCAATCAGTTTATCATTTGACTCCGATACTTTTCTCGCCTTTTTTCTAAGAATAGTATCGCCGCATACTGTTATTGGCATTATTGCCATCTTATCCCTTTTTATAATCTTTATTTCTTTTATGTTCTAATAATAAAAATATTCTTATATAGAATGAATCCCCTAAATGATAAATGTTCAATCTTTAATGCTCAATGGATAAAACAACATTCTTTTTCAAACATTGAACATTTAGCATTTAACACTGAACATTACACAAAAAGTTTTCCATCTTTCATTAATAATTTTCCATCCATCCAAACTGTAGGTTTTTTGACAACGCCATCCAGATGAATTGGAACATTTACACTTCCACCCATAGAAACATTGTTGCCAACTGCAATATGAATTGTTCCCATTACTTTTTCATCTTCCAGTAAAACGCCGCTAAGTTTTGCAGAATCATTAGTACCGATACCAAACTCAGCTATATTGCGGGCTTCTTTACCAACTTTATCAAGCATATTTTTTAATTTTTTAGCGGCGGTTCCGCCAGTTATTTTTGTAGCATAACCTTTTTTAACTTCAATTCTGATGTTAGTACTTTTTATCAATCCTAAACCGGCCATCGATCCATCAACAACAAAAACACCGTTTGATGTTCCTTCAACAGGTGCGAGAAATGTTTCTCCGGTAGGAAGATTTCCGCTTTCACCTTTTGCATGGAATAATCCTTTGCTCGGAATTACTTTTCTTCCGGCTATCTTAAAAGTAATATCTGTCCCTGCGGGGGCTACGACTCTTATGTACTTCCCCTTTTCAAGAATTTTTTGAAGCTTTATTGTACGTTTGGAAATAGCATTGTAGTCTGCATTCATACCCCGAATCATTACATCCTTTGTTATTCCAGGAAAGGTTGCTATACGTACACCCTTTGCAGATGCTGTTCTTCTTGCATCTGTATGAGTTAAAGATTTGGCAGTCGGACAAAAAACAACATCAAATTTTTGCATAAGTTCAGCAATTTCAGGTGAAGGTTCCTCGCCATTAATTTTACCAGATTTCATCTCAACCAGTAATGCTTGATGCCCAAGTCTTTTTGCATTTTCAAATAAAGATAATCCAATTTCTCTTTTCAATTCATCGGTTATTACAAGAATCTTTTCATTCTTCTTTGCACCCATACAATCTTTAATAGCAATCGTTGAGGCAGTATCAAGTTTTGTTAATTTCATTTTGCACCTATTATTCTTTTTTAAAATTAAAGCGGGAAACCAACATTAAGTTGAAGAACAGCTTTGAAACCTCCCGCTTTAATAAAATTTGATTCATCACTTAAGTCAGCTTCACCCAAAAAATTGTTGCCTTCATCATCAAGCATTTTTTCTATTTTCATTATAGTGTATCCGGCTGTTCCTTCTAGACTAATATATCCTTCAATAAGATAAACAATAAAACCGGTTCCGATTGAAAAGCCGATTTCAGGTGAATCATTGTTGTATGTTTTTACGGATGTAATTCCTACATTATTTATAGTTCGCTTAAATCTTACTGAATTAAAGAGTAGTTCACCATCAAAAATTTTCCAGTCGAATAATTTTGAAATCGGAATTCCAACATCAATACCAAGTCCCCATGATTTGAGACTTAAGTCATACTCAACATCCGGATAAGAATCTGAAACAATAATGTTTTTCCTTTCAGATAAAAACTGAAAATGACCTTTGGCAGTTAAAAAGATTCCGCTGAACTTTGCACGATAAAAATTTAAGCCAACACGAAAACCTTTTGCTTCACCAAATTGATCAAAGTATGGATCAGTGATAAGACCGATTGGTGTTCTGAGTTCATTGCCATAAAATTTTAAATATCCGGGTTCAAATGATTGATAGGAGTATCCTGCATATCCGCTGACAAAACCGAAGCAGCCGAATCCAAATGACTGAGCTTTTGTTTCAGTGTTATTTATTATGACAATAAATAACAATAAGATTTTTATAAAATGTTTAAGCATAGAAATATTATGTTATCAAATCTTAAATTACCAGCAATAAGGATACCTTTTGTTATTTTTTCATCCCCTCCTCTAAACCTTGGGCATTAGGACCTGTTTCAGCTTTTCTTAAAAGAAAAGCGAATAATAATCCGAGGAAACCAAGTATTGAAAAAATCCACATACCAGGATTATAGCCGGAAGGATTTGTTGCACTTGCACCTGAAAAATCATTAGAGAATCCAATTAAAAGATTGAATCCAAATAAACCTATATTTTGAATCATCGTCATCAATCCGTAAGCTGTTCCCAATCTTGAAGGTTCAACTATAATTGCAACAGAAGGCCACATAACTGCAGGAACAAGAGAAAATGCAATTCCCATCATTGCCATCGGTAAGATAAGATAAATAGGAATAGCAGCCTCTATATCAAAAAACTTAAAACTAAGATTAATAAAATCACTGTCTGTCATAACATCCGGCTTTCCAAATTGATATGCCATCATTAAATAAACAGGGATTATAAGTAGTGAACCAAACATCATAAGTAAAGATCTTTTTCCGATTCTATCTGCAAGTAAACCAAATAGCGGAGTAAATATCATAGCAGCAAGTGTTAAGATGCTGGAAAGATTTCCACCAACTTCTCTGCTTGTTCCGTGCGCTTCCTGAAAAAATTTAATTGCAAATGTTTGGAAAGGAAACATTGCAGAATAAAATGTAACGCACAAAGCAGTGATAAACCAGAAAGATTTTCCGAACTTAAAAACTTCTTTAAAGTTAATTTTATCTTGTTGACCTTCTTTAGGCATTTCATATTTCTTTGATGCATAAAGATCAAGGACGTAATAAACTATTATGCAGAATAGTGCAAATACTCCTCCGGCAACTGTTATCCAAAGCGGTGACTGCCAGTATTCATACAAACCTTTTCCCCATGAAGGAGAATTGAGAGCAAGGAATGAACCTAATCTTGCAACAGTTAAGTTTAATCCGAAAGCAAATGATAATTCCTTACCTTTAAACCATCTTGCAATAATTGTTGTGATAGCAACTATCATTGATTCCGCCCCAAGACCAAAAACTAATCTGCCGGTTGCCATTAAATAAAGGTCTCCGGTAAGAGCTGTAATCAATGCGCCAAACATAATTAACACTGTAAAAATTACAACAGAAGTTCGTGTTCCAATGCGATCAATAATCAATCCGCCAATAAGCACCATAATAATATTCGGGAAACTGTATATCGCATTCAGTAATCCGATATTGGAATCAGAAAATCCTAGTTGAGCTTTTAGTAAATCAGCTAACGGACTGATGCTATCATAAATGTAATAGTTACCAAACATACCAAGACTAACGAGTAATAGTGCTGTCCATCTTAGCAATGTTGATGGTTGTTGTTTTACGATCATTTCGTTTTGATTCATAATTTATTTTTTATCATTTTATATTTATCAAGTCCCGTTTCAATAAGTTCACCTAGCGACGGGCAGACTCAACGAGACAAGTTTGTTTTTTACATTACAAATTAAGCATAAAAATAAAAAAAGCAGATACCTTTAAAAGTGTATCTGCCTTTAATTTTACCAGAACGAATTTTTATTTAGCCGGAATATTTTTCAGAACGTTTACAAGTTGATTGTAAAACTCCGGAACTGTAGAAATCTGCAATTTCTCATCGGGTGAGTGAACTCCAGACATTGTAGGACCAAAAGAAATCATATCCATATCCAGATATTTTTCTTTAATGATTCCACACTCAAGTCCCGCGTGAATTGCTGTAACAGCCGGTTCTTTTCCATACATTTGTTTAAAGGTTGACTTAAAAACCTTAAGAACATCAGAATTAACATCTGGTTTCCAGCCAGGATATCCATCACCATAACTGATCTCGGCACCGGCAAGCATTAAAACTGATGATACTGTATTTGTTATATCTTTATTTTCTGATGCTACAGAACTTCTTTGGCTTGTTACAATATTTACGTGCTTTCCGACTGTCTCAACTACAGCAAGATTGTTAGATGTTTCAACTAATCCCGGAATATCATTTGACATTTTAGTAACACCGTGAGGAATAGCGTACAATGCATTAACCAGTCGTTTTTGTGCTTTTTCATCCATTACTTTTTCAGGAACTGCATGCTTTGAAGCAGATACAAGAAGATCAGGATCAACGACAACGTATTCTGCCTTTACTGTTTCGTTATACTTTGCAACAAATTTTTTGAACTTTTTTTCATCATTTTTAGGAACAAGAACAATTGCAAAGGCTTCACGAGGAATCGCATTATGCTTGTTACCACTATTTATTTCTACCAATCTGATTTTGTCTTCCTGAGAATAAGTCCAGATCAATCGATTTAAAATCTTTGCAGCATTTCCTCTTCCGACATGAATTTCAAGACCGGAATGACCACCTTTCAATCCTTCAACTTTTAATTCAAATGCAGAATAGTTCCTGGGAGATTTTTCTAACTTAGTTTTGAACCTTGCTGCGGTATTCTTTCCACCTGAGCAACCGATAAATAAAGTACCGAGTTCTTCAGAATCCATGTTGATAAGTATATCAGCTTTGAGCCAGCCTTTCTTTAAACTAGAAGCGCCGGTTAATCCTGTTTCCTCATCAAGGGTGAAGAGACACTCGATTGGACCGTGTTCAATATCCTTTGCTTCCAGAACAGCCAAAGCTGCGGCAACACCAATTCCATTATCTGCACCGAGAGTTGTTCCTTTTGCCTTTACCCAATCACCATCTATGTACGGATAAATCGGGTCGTTGTCAAAATCGTGTTCAACACCTCTGTTCTTTTCACAAACCATATCAATGTGTCCTTGTAGAACAACTGTTTT
>JALHTS010000144.1 GCA_022865965.1 Ignavibacteriaceae bacterium | reverse complement strand
TGTTGGAGAATTGAAAAAAGAAAAGCTAAAAAAGAAGCAAGAAATCCAAAGCCTTGTAAAACCCTAAAAGCAAGACATTTGTGGAATGATATAGCAAATTCTGCCTGGGCTTGTGCAGATCCCGGTCTTCAATTTCATACAACAATTAACGAGTGGCATACCTGTCCTGAAGGCGGAGAAATTCGTGCATCAAATCCGTGCAGTGAATATATGTTTCTTGATGATACTGCATGTAATCTTGCTTCAATGAACCTCGTAAAATTCTATGATACAAAAAATCATTTATTTAATATTAAAGCATATCGTCACGTAACTAAACTATGGACTATAGTTCTAGAAATCAGTGTTCTGATGGCACAGTTTCCAAGCAAACAAATTGCAAAACTTAGTTATGAATACAGAACTTTAGGATTAGGCTATGCTAACCTTGGTTCATTACTTATGCTTCAGGGTATTCCTTATGACAGTGCAGAAGCATTCGCGATTGCTGGTGCACTTACTGCTATAATGCATATGACATCTTATGCAACTTCAGCGGAAATGGCAAAAGAATTAGGTCCGTTCCCTCACTATGAAGAAAATAAAGAGAATATGCTTCGTGTTCTCAGAAATCACAGAAGAGCTGCTTACAATGTTCCTAATGAAGAATATGAAGGTCTCTCTATTTTCCCAACCGGAATAAATCCCCAGTTCTGCCCTTCTGATCTGCTTAAGGCTGCAAGAGTAGATGCTGACAAAGCAGTTGAATTAGGTGAGCAGTACGGTTACCGTAATGCACAAGTAACGGTAATGGCACCAACCGGTACAATTGGCTTAGTCATGGATTGCGATACTACAGGCGTTGAGCCTGATTTTGCTCTGGTAAAATTCAAAAAGCTTGCTGGTGGCGGATACTTCAAAATAATAAATCAATCTACACCACCCGCTCTTGAAAAGATGGGTTATAATAAAGATCAGATAAATGAGATAGTTAAATATGCAAAAGGAGCAGGCACTTTAGTTGGATGTCCGTACATCAATCCTGAATCCCTGAAGGCAAAAGGTTTCTCGGATGATGCTCTTTCAAAAATCGAGAAAGCTTTACCAACGGTTTTCGAACTAAGCTTTGCTTTTAACAAATTTGTTCTTGGAACCGAGTTCCTCGTAAAGAAATTAGGTATCGATGAGGCTGAAGTAAGTTCATTTGATTTTAATCTTTTGAAAAATCTCGGTTTCTCAAAACAGGAAATATCATCCGCTAATGATTATATATGTGGAACAATGACAATTGAAGGGGCACCGTTCCTAAAGCACGAACATTATCCGGTATTTGATTGTGCAAGTAAATGCGGCAAAAAAGGTACAAGATTTATTAAACCTGCCGCTCATATTAAAATGATGGCTGCAGCTCAACCTTTTATATCCGGTGCAATATCTAAAACAATCAATCTGCCCGCACACGCAACGATTGAAGATGTTAAAGATGCTTATATGATGTCCTGGAAGTTAGGGCTAAAAGCTAATGCAATTTATCGTGACGGCTCAAAGCTATCTCAACCTCTTAATTCAGTAAGTGAAGAAGAGATTGAAGCTTTGATGGAAGAAAAAGAAAAGAATGATATTGTAAAAGTAGCAGAAAAAATTATTCACAGATATATTGCTAAAAGAAGGAGATTACCGGATAGAAGAACAGGTTATACTCAGAAAGCAAAAATTAATGGACAATCTGTTTATATAAGAACCGGCGAATATGATAATGGTCAGATTGGTGAGATTTTTATAGATATGCACCGTGAAGGTGCTGCATTTAGAAGTTTATTGAACTGTTTCGCTATATCAATATCACTTGGTTTGCAGCATGGCGTTCCTCTGGAAGAATTTGTTGATGCTTTTGTTTTCACTCGGTTTGAACCAAGCGGAATTGTAGGCGGAAACGAACGAATCAAAATGACAACTTCTGTTATTGACTATATTTTCAGGGAACTTGCTGTTACATATCTCGGAAGAAATGATCTTGCTCATGTTGATTCTGAAGAAATAATAGCAAAAGCATCACGCGGGATAATTAAAAAACTCAGCGAACCGGAATTTGAGAGTGAAGAAATCATTAGTGAAAGATTAGTCGAGTTAGACAAAGATAACTTTAATGCTTTCGAATATGCTAATTCTAAAGAACCCAAAAAGGTTCAGGAAAATGGCGGACAGAAAAATTCAATTTACGAAAAAGTCAAAAATGCAATCGATCAGGGTTACACAGGCGATATTTGTCCTGAATGTCAAAGTATGAGTATGGTTAGAAATGGAACTTGTTTGAAGTGCATGACTTGCGGTTCAACTACCGGTTGCAGTTAAATTTATTTTAATAAAAGTATAAATATTTTATTAGGCTGTTCAAATAGAACAGCTTTTTTTTGCTTAAAAAACCCCGTCATTATCAATTCTTCGTGCACCCATATATCGAGCTGAATAATAATTATGATCTAAAGAAGAAACAGTAACTCCGTGTTTAGTACTGGCGTGCGCAAAAAGATTGTCACCAATGTAAATTCCAACATGCCCGGGTCTCACACGTCTTCTAGTGTTAAAGAAAACCAGATCGCCAAACTTTAATTCACTTTTCTCAGTTATAACTTCCCCCTGAATGTACTGTTCTCTTGCAGATCTGTTTATATTTAT
>JALHTS010000143.1 GCA_022865965.1 Ignavibacteriaceae bacterium | reverse complement strand
ATAGCTCCCGCTACAATCAGTCCGGAGTTTTGTCCAATGGATTGAATAATCACATTCTGACCGAGCGAGCCTTTTATTTTAAGTAAAGTAGAGACTCCTACTGCAATGATTGCAATAGGAATAGCTGCTTCAAAAACCTGTCCGATCTTTAAGCCAAGATAAGCCGCCGCCGCAGAGAACAGAACAGCCATTATCAAACCCATTATAACAGAGTATGGAGTTATCTCTGCAGGAGTTTGATCTGGAGGCATTAAAGGTTTGTATTCTTCACCCGGCTTCAGTTCGGAATACGCATTATGCGGAAGTCCTTTGATCTGAGTTGGTGTATGTTCACTCATAGTACATTTTCCTTTTAGAATTTGAAATAAATAGGAAGTTCATATTCGGTTTTTTCTGTTGATGGCGATTTGAAATAAATTTTTCCGTAAACTTTTGCATCAGTTGGAACATCATAATCTGGTTTTGAAAAACTAAAATCAACATACTTGATGTTATTTGGATACAATGTTAAAGAAGTTTTATCATTATTCTTTACATCCACAGAAATTGGAGACGGGAAATATGTTATCTCTTTAACACCAAGATTTGCAGTTAATTCTTTACTTGCAAAAGCCGGTATAATTTCTAAGATAAAGTTTGCGCTGTCTTTATCAGCAGGCATATCGACACTAATATTTCCACTTCTGTAAGACAATCCGCCTTTACGGATTGCTTTACCATCTTCATTCACAATTTGATATGCAAAATCAGTTGTTTTACTAAAATCTTCTTTACTCAAAGTGAAATTAAACTCTTTTGAGCCCTCACCTTTGGTAATAATAAAAGGCATTTTGTAAGTATCGTTACCATCGACAGCTAGGTCGTAATTACGTTGGTAACCTATCATCTCTGCATTGATGTTATAAATTTTTGCTTCGTTAAAATAATTAATAAATTCAATTCGTTTATCGTTTGATGAAATTTCTTTAGTATCAATTGATTGTACTGACAAAAACTCAATAGCAAGATTGTAGGTTGATGGGTCAGATGCTAAGAAAAATCCATCCATATCAATTTCATAAATTCCAGGTTCAAGATCGTAATAATAATTTTCTACTTTCTCATCATTGCTAACAGAATAAAGCACACCAGAAACATCTACCTTAATTCCGTTGTTGTTGTGAAGATAATACCTGCAACGCGCGTATTTGTTTGATGAAGCATCTCTGCTTAAGGTAACTTTCATACTATTTTGTCCCGCGGGAACTTTAATATAATATCTCTTAATCATTCCTTGCTTAACAACTTGGTTTTTCCAATTCATTTTATAATTATTTGTGGAATTGAATTCGTTGGGAATAACAACGGTTGCAATCATATCAAACTCAGGAGTTTTACTTGCATCATCTCGAAATGCCGCAATCTTTGCTGTATAAAGCCCCGGTTCTTCTATTTTGGATTTATCTAACTTAACATTAATCCTAGCAAATTGATCGTTTCTTATGTAAGTTTTTTTCTGAACGAGAGTCAACCAATCAGCATTGCACTTTAAGTTGTAGACTCTGTAAAACTTATCTGATTTAATAGAATTATCTCTCTT
>JALHTS010000142.1 GCA_022865965.1 Ignavibacteriaceae bacterium | reverse complement strand
GGAATGGGTTTAGTCGGTCCTCTAGGAAATTTTACCGATCTCCCTGATATAAGTAAATGGATTTTAAGCTTCTTCATGCTTGTTGGAAGACTTGAATTATTTACTGTGCTTATTCTTTTCTCTCCTTCCTTTTGGAAAAAATGATTTATAAAAGCAGTTTTTAACCCGATATTCCTGCATTTCCTCTTAATTTCTCCACAGCAAATAGATGCAATTTATATTATATTTGCGCCTCAATAAGAAAAATCATTAAAATGACCGGTAAGGAACTATTAAAAAAATACAACGATCCTAAAAATTTCTTCAACAGAGATCTTAGCTGGGTTGAATTTAACAGAAGAGTTCTCGAAGAGGCTCTGGATCCTGAACTCCCATTATTAGACAAGATTAAATTCATTTCAATTTATTCATCAAACCTTGATGAATTTTATATGATTAGAGTTTCCGGATTGAAGGAACAAGTTGCCGCCAATATTCTTGAGCCTGCTATTGATGGACTAACTCCGATAGAGCAAATCCAGAAAATTGACAAGATGTTAAAACCTCTGAATAAAATACTTTATGATTTATGGACAAATGAATTTATTCCAGAGCTCAGAAAGAATGATATATATTTATGCAATTACGATGAATTGACCGAGGAAGAAAAAACTAAACTAACAGATTATTTTAAGCGTGAAATTTTCCCTGTGCTTACTCCTCTTGCATTCGATCCCGGAAGACCATTCCCTTACATATCAAACTTAAGTCTTAGCATTGCTGTTATGGTTAAAAAGCCGAATGGCGAAACTCATTTTGCAAGAGTTAAGGTTCCAAGTATTTTTCCACGATTACTTGAAATTGAAAAAATTATTAATCCGGGCAAAAATGTAAATACAAATGGATTATTTAAAGCAAGATTTGTTTGGCTTGGTGATTTAATTAAAGCAAATCTCGATTTACTTTTCCCGGGTATGGAGGTAATTGAGGCTCACAGGTTCAGAATTACCCGCGATACAGATATTGAACTTCAGGAAGATGAAGCTGATGACCTTTTGCGTGTGATTGAAGAGAATATAAGACAAAGAAGATTCGGAAGTGTTGTTAGACTTGAAGTCGCTAATGTTATGCCCGAATTTATGCTCGATACTTTAATGGAAAACCTTCTAATAAAAAGAGAAGATGTTCACGTGCTCGGAGGTCCTTTGGGAATGAGTGATGTGATGGGTTTATATAAACTACCTTTACATCAATTGAAAGAGAAACCGTTTTATCCTGTTCTACCGAAAGTATTTGAAGATGAAGAAGATATTTTTTCTGTGATTAAACAAAAAGATATAATACTTCATCATCCCTATGATTCATTTATTCCGGTGATCGATTTTATAAAACAAGCAGCTCACGACCCTGATGTTCTTGCAATAAAACAAACATTATACAGAGTGGGAACCGATTCGCCAATTATAAAATCCCTTATTGAAGCAGCAGATCGAGGAAAGCAAGTAGCAGTATTGGTAGAATTGAAAGCAAGATTCGATGAAGAGAATAATATCTACTGGGCAAGAGAACTTGAAAAAGTTGGCGTTCATGTTGTTTATGGTTTGGTTGGGTTAAAGACTCACGCAAAAATGACTCTCGTGGTTCGTAAAGAATTTGAAGGTGTTAAAAGATATGTTCATCTTTCAACCGGAAATTATAATGCAACCACTGCCAAGCTCTATACTGATCTTGGATTCTTTACCTGTGACGAAGATATCTGCAGCGATGTTACTGACGTCTTTAACTATTTAACCGGTTACTCAAAACAAAAAGAATTCCGGAAATTATTTGTGTCACCAATCAATATGCGGGGAAAATATCTTGCACTTGTTGAAAGAGAAATTGAAAACGCAAAAGCAGGAAAAAATGGAAAAATAATATGGAAGCTTAACTCACTTGTTGATCCAATTATTATCAGCGCTCTATACGAAGCTTCCAATAACGGTGTTGAAATTCAACTTATTGTTAGAGGTATTTGTTGTCTTGTACCGGGAGTTGAAAATCTAAGCGAAAATATTGAAGTAAGAAGTATTGTCGGCAGATTTCTTGAACATAGCAGAATTTTTTATTTCTATAATGACGGCAGCGAAGATATTTATCTTTCGAGTGCAGATATGATGCAAAGAAATTTAGACAGAAGAGTTGAAGTTACTTTCCCGATTGAAGATCCTGCACTTAAACAAGAACTAATTAAAACTGTAATAAAGTATTCATTAAAAGATAATGTTAAGGCAAGAAAATTAAACTCTGATGGGAATTACACTCTTTTAAAACAAAAAGAAGACGAAAAGGAAATATACAGCCAGGAGTGGCTCATGAATCACGTTAGTAAAACAAAACATAAAAACGCCAAGACAAAAATTTGATGTGATTTGATGAACTAATATATCAGGGTCAAAGTTATAGTATTAAATTAAATATATCCAAAAAAACGGAACAATAAGATGAATGAAATAACGAAAAGTGGAATAATTACTTCAATTAAAAAAGTAAGTCATCCTTCATTCGATGTTAATCATATAACATTGAATTCTATAAAGAAATTAGAAAGTGAAAATGGAAGACTTATTATCGAATTATCAATTCCGATTGCAGCAGATGCCAGCAAACAACTAATTCCTCTTTTTATTGATGCCATCAAAAAAGATTACAGTGAATTAACAGATGTTAATGTCAATCTTCAGGCAAGGACTTCAGAAACAGTTTCAACTCATAAAGATCCGAAAAAAGATGCTATTTTGCCGGGTGTAAAGAATACAATTGCCGTTGCTTCGGGTAAAGGTGGAGTTGGTAAAAGCACTATTGCTGTTAATTTGGCTGTTGCATTAGCAAAAGATGGTGCAAAGGTCGGACTGATTGATGCAGATGTTTACGGACCAAGTATTCCCATGATGTTGGGCATAACTGATAAACCAAAAGTTTATCAGGCAGAAAATTCAGTTAAAATAATTCCATTGGAAAAATATGGAATAAAACTAATCTCGATCGGATTACTTGTTGATGACAATGCTCCTGTAATCTGGCGCGGACCAATGGCAAGTGGTGCAGTTAAACAGTTTATGACGGATGTTGACTGGGGCGAACTCGATTATCTTATTTTTGATCTTCCTCCGGGAACAGGCGATATACAATTAACTTTGGTTCAAACAATTCCTTTAACAGGCGCAGTTGTAGTTACAACTCCACAGGAAGTTTCGTTAATTGATGCAAGAAAAGCTTTCAGAATGTTTGAAAGAGTTAACGTACCTGTTTTAGGAATAGTTGAAAATATGAGTTACTTCGTTGCTCCGGATACAGGGAAAAAATATGATATATTCGGCAGCGGCGGCGGATCAAAAATGGCTGAACAATACAATGCGTTCTTTCTCGGCGGCATACCAATTGATCCAAAAGTTAGAGAAGGTGGCGATAAAGGTGTTCCGATAGTTTATGATATTTCTGTTTCTGATCAGGCAAATATTATGATGGATATAGCTCATAATCTTGCAGAGCAAGTAAATAAAAGAAACTTACAAAAATCTGATACGATAGAAATAATTATGGGCGAAGATGATTAAAAAACTTGTTTTAATTATTTTTTAAAACAATATTTCCAATAACAATTAAGCCCGAATTTTCTCGGGCTTCATTTTATGTATGGAAAACGAAATTAAAAAAGCTTTAGACAAGGTCAGGCCTTTCCTGCAGGCAGATAACGGAGACGTTGAATTTGTAGAGGTTTCTGATGACGGAATTGTTAAAGTCAGACTGTTGGGCGCTTGTGAATTATGCCCCTTATCTATTTTAACACTTAGAGCAGGAATTGAAAGATCAATTATGAATGATGTTCCCGGAGTCAAAAGAATTGAAGCTGTTCAATAATATATTATCATAATGTCCGAGTTAATTCAAAAAAAATCTCTTAAAATTTTGTTCTGGCTGGCAGTTACAATTATTGCTACGTACTTTTTTTATACATTAATAAACATTTTTCTAATTCTGGCGGTAGCCTTTCTTCTTGCGTTTATTTTTGCTCCTTTCATCCACCTTATAGAACAACGGGGATTTAACCGATTAGCATCTTCGCTAATTGTATTTACTGTTTTCGGATTTTTAGTATATCTCGGCTTATCATTTGTCATTCCGAAACTTTTTTTTCAAATGGATCAACTAATTCTATCACTCGAAGGATTTTCACTTACTGAAGAACTAAAATCTTTTGAAGCCTGGATTTATCATTATCTTCCTTTGTTTGAAACGGGTGAAATATCAAAGAGAGTTGAACACTTTATCTCATCTCAGATTGTAAATTCATTCGAAAACATTACATCACTCGTATCAAGTCTATTAACAATTGCGGCTGTGCTCGTAATTGTTCCTTTCATAACTTTCTTTTTGTTGAAAGATAGTGCAAAAATTCAAAGAGCTGTTATTCAGGTAGTTCCAAATAAATATTTTGAAATGTCTTACTGGATATTAAAAAGAATTTCTCTTCAACTTGGAAGATTTGTGCGAGCCTGGATTTTTGATGCAACTTTTGTTGGTGTGTGTATTGGATTCGGATTTTATTTAATCGGATTGCCCAATGCTTTACCGCTTGGAGTTATAGCCGGACTAGGTCATTTAATTCCATACCTTGGTCCAATATTCGGAGGAATTCCTGCAATAGTAATTTCAATTATTCAGTTTGGAGATCTTTCTCAAGTACCGTTAATTTTTTTGATTGTTATTTTAACGTATGCTTTTGACAATGGTTTTGTACAACCTTACGTTTTTGCCAAAAGTGTTGATATCCACCCGATAGTCATTATACTACTTATTATCGCGGGTGGTCAGCTGTTCGGTCTTTTCGGAATGCTTCTTGCCGTACCCACAGTTTCTGTTATAAAAACTTTTGTGAAAGAAATCTATTTTGCAACAAAAAATTACAGGATTGCAAGAGTTTAAAAACCCCTATCAACCTGCCTACCATCAGGCAGGCTTCCATTGATAGAGGCTGAAATAAAATCATCTACAATTCCTTTATTTCAATAAAACCTGTCCGCCGAAGTGCTAACGAAGGAGGATCATTTTCCTTGTTTGCACAAACGAACTAACCTGTAATCTGTAGAAATAAACTCCGCTTGGTAGATTAGCTGCATTCCAGTTTAACTCATAAGTGCCAACTGCTTTTTCTTCATTAACTAAAGTTTCAATTTCAGTCCCGAGTATATCAAATACTTTTATAATTACCTTTGATGATTGAGGAACCGAGTATTTTATTTTTGTGTTCGGATTGAAAGGATTCGGGAAGTTATTACTTATGAAATATGTGGTTGGTATT
>JALHTS010000141.1 GCA_022865965.1 Ignavibacteriaceae bacterium | reverse complement strand
TGCAACATTGAGCAATCCTGGATATTGGTCATCTCACCAATTTTAACATAATGCACATCACCGCGAATTACGGAATTGTACCAAACACTTGAATCTTTTCCAATCTTTACATCACCAACAATTTTTACACCTGATGCAAGAAAAACACTTTCGTGTATTTCAGGAAAAAGATCCTGGTAAGGAAATAATTTTATTTCTTTTTCTGCTTGATATATTTTGGAGGCATCCACTCGTTATTATTCCATTCTATCAATTGTAATGAAATATTTCCTATAATCACTTCCATCTTTGCTAGGATTGGAATTGCATAACTATCATTTGAAAACCAACCTTCAAATTCCCCTGTTAGTCCGAATATACTTACAAAATCAGTTGTTCCATCTAATTTAACACAGTCAACTTCATAATCAAGAGCGTCAATTGAAACAGGAATGCTTTTATTATAAAAATTAATTATTGTGTTTTCACTTTTTTCATTTACGAAACACGGAATATTATAAGTCTTATTCTGCCCGGTTCTCATTCTTGCATAGTAAAAAATTGAGAGTCCATCCTGATGCTCTTTTTCTAATTTCACAGTTGAATCGACCCAGGTTTCGGATGGATTTAGTCTTCCCCGATATACATGAACTGATTTATGATTTTTATCAAATGTATACTGAGTGAAGGACGTATCCTCATCACTAAAAACAGTTCCCTTAAACACAATAGGAGTTTGGTTTTGATTAAAAATACCTTCATAAACCTGATGAAGACTTACAAAAGGAACACCATCATATGAATCAATATAAGCTATCGTTTTATAAATAGTGTCACCATTTTCAACATAAGCATCTGTAATTTTTAAGCGTATCTCGCCAAGTTCAAAAAATAAATACTTCACTAAATAGCGGATTTCTTCTCCGACTTTAAGAAACTTACCATCAACTTTTTTATCCGTTTGATTGATACTAAACGAGAATGATGAAAAAGTAAAAATCAAAAAAACGGAAAGAAGCAACTTTTTTAACATTTTACATATTCGCCAGGTTTTTAGCTTCGTTAAATAAAGTAACCGATTTCAACATTTGATTATCGTATTCGAGTAGTACTGAATACCATCCTTCATTCTTCCAAAAATTTCTGGCAATCTGGGCTTTCAAACGAATTTTAATGTAGTCTTTATCATTTTTATACTCATCTTGTTTAAACTCAACATCTTTTGAATTTGCCAGACTAATAAATTCCTGCAATAATTGCTCACTAATCTCAAATTCTGATTTAAAGAGTGAAAGATCGTTACCAAACTTTTTAGAAATATTTTCAGAGTTCTGATCGAGGTATGAAAGCACAAACTGATAGAAGAGATTATTTCTTAATAAGTCGCGTGTAAAATCAGTAATCGTATCCGACTTTATAATATAATCAGGAGTTATCCCACCACCACCGTAGACTATTCTGCCTTTATTAGTTTTGAATACAGGTTTAATTGAATCTTCTTCAGCAGTATGATTGATGTTATCACCTTCTTCTTCATCAAATTCAGAAAGTTCAGAATAATATTCATTTTTATCTTTCTTATTCTTATAGTCACGCTGAATTCCTCGACCGGAAGGAGTAAAGTATCTGGAAATTGTTAATCTTAAAGCAGAATTATCTGGAAGAGAAAATTGTCTTTGAACAAGACCCTTGCCAAATGAAGTTTCGCCAACGATCAATCCCCTATCCCAATCCTGAACAGCTCCGGAAACAATTTCACTGGCAGATGCACTACCTTTACTTATTAATATAATTATCGGAATCTTTTCAAATGGATATGACTTTTCAGCGAAATACTCTTCATCAAATTCTTTTCTTCTTCCTTCAGTATATACTATTTTCTTTTTGCCATCTATGAAGAGATCAGCAATCTTCACGGCCTGATTTAGATAACCACCGGGATTACTCCTTAAATCCAGAACAAGCTGCTGCATTCCTTCATTGTTCAAATCGTTTAGAGCAGCTTCAAGTTCGTCAAATGTAGTTTCTGAAAATCTTGATACACTTACATAACCGGTTTGATTGTCATACATAAAGTGTGTATCAACAGAATATAGTGGAATAGTATCCCTTGAGATGGTATAATCAACTTGTTTATTAACACCCGGCCGAACAATTGTAACCTTGACCTGCGTACCGGTTTTTCCGCGTAGTTTGGATCGTACTTCTTCATTTGTGATGCCTATGATATCAGTACCGTCAATTTTAATTATTCTGTCACCGGGCATAATTCCAAGTGCTTCGCTGGGACCTCCGGAAATTGGAGAAACAACAGTAAGAGTATCATTTACTACCTGAAATTCAATTCCAATACCTTCAAAATCACCTCTGAAAGATTCTTCAACCGAAGAAATTTGATCGGGTGATATATAAACAGAATGAGGATCAAGTTTACTAAGAAAACCATTAATGGCAGCTTCAACAAGTTTGGGAGTATCAATTTCTTCTACGTAATATTTTTCTGTGTAAATGAGAACGTCATTTAATTTTCTAATTCCATCTCTTAAACTGTCTCCTGAAAATATCTTTTCAAGTTGTATCCCCAGTACAATGCCAATAGTTAATATTATTAAAAAGAATGGAAATCGATTTGATTTCATATTAAACTCTCCAGATAGAAATAATAAAATAAACTTATTATATAATTATGTTACTTATAAAAGATATAAAAGATATAAAAGATATAAAAAATATAAAAGATATAAAAAATATTTATAAATGTGGAATGACTAATATTTGCCTACAGGACTATTTGTCGACTTCAGGCTTCATTTGAGGAAAGAAAATAACATCACGAATTGAAGTCTGATTTGTTAAAAGCATTGTTAATCTGTCGATACCAACACCAAGTCCTGCAGTAGGCGGCATTCCGTATTCAAGAGCACGAACAAAATCCTCGTCAATCTGATGAGCTTCTTCGTCACCTTCTTCTTTCATTCGTACCTGATCTTCAAATCTTTGTCGTTGATCAACTGGATCATTTAATTCAGAAAAAGCGTTACAAATTTCTCTTCCTACAATATAACCTTCAAATCTTTCAACAACGCCTTCTTTTGTTCTGTGTTTTTTGGCTAAAGGAGATAATTCAACAGGATAATCAATAACAAAAGTTGGTTGAACTAATTCCGGTTCAACGGTTAAACTGAATAATTCATCTATTAATTTTCCTTTACCGTGAACTGCAGATAGATCAACTCCATATTTTTTAGCAGTTTGTTTTAGTTCTTCAATAGGAGCATTGATTACATTTATTCCGGTTTTTTCTTGAATAGCTTCGATCATTGAAAGTCTTCTCCAGGGACGCTTAAAGTTAATCTCTTTATCATCAAATTTGAATGTTAAAGTATTGAATACTTCGAGGCAAACAAATTCAAACATCTCTTCAACAAATTCCATCATCCAGTTATAATCTTTATAAGGAACGTAAAGTTCAAGCATCGAAAATTCAGGATTATGAGATTTACTCATTCCCTCATTTCTGAAATCTTTAGCGATCTCATAAACACCGTTAAAGCCACCGACGATTAACCTTTTGAGATAAAGTTCATCAGCTATTCTCAAATAAAGATTAACATCAAGAGTATTATGATGAGTTACAAATGGCCTTGCTGCCGCACCACCATACAATGGCTGAAGTATTGGTGTTTCAACTTCAAGATATCCTTTGCTGTCAAGAAATTTTCTGAGAGCAGAAACAATTTTTGTTCTTTTGACAAAAACATCTTTGACTTCAGGATTGACAATGAGATCAATATATCTTTGGCGGTAGCGTAATTCTTTATCGGCAAACTGATCATAAACAATTTTATTTCCATGCTCATCGATTACTTCTTTAGCAATTGGTAAGGGCTTCAAAGATTTAGCAAGCAGCTTCATGCTTTTTGTATGAACAGAAATTTCACCCGTTTTGGTTTTAAAAACAAAACCCTCAACACCAATTATGTCGCCAATATCCAGCAGTTTAAAAGCATCATAAACCTCACCGATTTCATCTTTCTTAAGATAAATCTGGATCCTGCCAGTGAAATCCATAATATGAGCAAAAGAAGCTTTACCCATTCTTCTAATCGCCATAATACGCCCGGCAATCTTTACATTTCTTTCTTCACCTTCTTTAAAGTTCTTTTTTATATCTTCTGAATCAGAATCAACATCACAAGAATAAGCAAACGTTTCAAATCCTTTTTCTTTTAGTTCAGCTAACTCTTCGTATCTTCTTTTAACTAATTCATTAAAGCTCTGTTGAACTGAGTTATCCATTTAATCTCCGATTAATTTTCTTTTGAAATTTATAAGTCTTAAACAAACAAGATCCTGAATATTTTCTGCAAGTTTTACAGGAACATTAAAGTCGTTGCAAATCATAGAAAAAACAATTGGTTCGTTATCGCCTGTTTTTGTATAACCCGATAGACTTCTTACTGCTCTAATGTAACCAGTCTTTGCTCTTACCAGTTTCTGTGCACGGGTATTTTTCATTCTGTTGCCAAGAGTGCCGTCAACTCCGGCGATAGGCAGTGAATTATAAAATGTCGTGAATAATTTGCTGTTAAAAAAATATTTAAGCAAAGTAACTATCTGCCGCGGAGTTACCATATTCTGATATGATAAACCGCTTCCATCAGCCATTACAATATTTTCAGGATTTAGTCCTATTTCTTTAAATATTTCCTTGCTTGCATCTACTCCATTTTGCACAGAACCGAATCCTTCTATTTCCAAGCCAATAGTTTTAAGTAATTGCTCCGCATAAAAATTATGACTTCCTTTGTTAATAACTTTAACAATTTCCGTCATATCAGGGGAATAATAAGAAAACAAATATTTTAAAGAAGAATAATCCAAAGTCTTACCATCATCATCAATATCAAGTGGATATCCTCGAACAGTAATTCCTTTTTGCTGAAAAACTTTATGAAGCACAACCATTGCAAATTGGGTTGGATTATTAACTGTAACGTAAGTTTTAAGTGAATCAATCTTTCTGCTGAATGTTCCATAAATTGTTACGACATTGCTTCCTCTTTCGCGGTTAACACTAACGTCGGTAACAGAATCTTTAGAAACTAAACGAACTTCATTCCTGATTACAACATAATTAGTTTCAGGTGACGTAAATAATTCCAGAGTATCTTTTTCTGAATTATACTTGAGAATAATATCAACACAATTATCATTTAATGAGATTGCACTTGATTGAGCAGCATACCAGTAACTTTCATAATCCCACGACCATCCTTTTCCTAAGCCAAGATCATCAAAAAGATTATCATCGCCTATTATGTTGCCCTTAATTTCATCTATTCCTAAAGAAAGCAGTGAATCTGCCCATTCAGAAAAAACTGCATAAACATTATCATCATGAAATCTGCCCGAAATAGTTGGATCACCTCTACCCTGGATTATAAGATTTCCTTCGAGAATAGAACCATCTAATTTTCCATCGGTAAAAATATTTGTGGAATATTTATAGTCTTCACCAAGAAGTAATAATCCTGCCGCGGTTGTAAACAATTTCATATTTGAAGCAGGAACAAAAAATTTATCTTCATTTCTTTTATAAAAATATTCCCCTGTTTCAAGAGATTGAATGACTACTCCCCAATTTGCATTGCTGAAGGTCGGATCATTAAAAATATCATCCATTTGCTCGCAAAATTCAGAAATTGTGGAATAAGTATAAAGCGCTAAAGAATCATGTAATTTTACATCTGATGAGTCCTGAGCATAAGTTGTAAAGAAATGAAATGAAATAAAAATGATTAGTAGTTTATTTAGCATAATTCTTAAATAGATTTTTTACTTCTAAAGTAGTTAGTTTTCTATATGTACCTAAAGGAATATCAGCATTCATACCTGCAAAACTAATTCTGTTTAGTAAAACAACTGTATATCCTAAAGCTTCGAACATTCTTTTAACAAATTTATTTCTTCCTTCGGTGCAGGTTACAATTAATCTTTTGCGATCTTTAATTTTCGGAAATTCAACTTTTATAAAAACTCCCTTTTCACCTTCAATATAAACGCCTTTTAACAAAGTGGATTTGTCATCATCTTCTAAATTTCTGTCAAGATTAACTTCATAAACTCTTTGAATCTTGTTCTTGGGATGAGTAAGAAGATTTGAAAAGTTACCATCATTAGTTAAAAATAAAACTCCTGTTGTATTGTAATCTAATCTTCCCACCGGAAATATTTTTTGATTAGTCTTAATCAAATCAACAACTGTCATTCTGTTTTTTTCATCGTCAGTTGTGGTAATAACACCTTTGGGTTTGTTTAGAAGATAATAAACGTATTGCTTTTGTTTTATCCTTTCGCCGTCAACAAAAACTTCATCTTCATCAGGGTTAACTTTAAAGCTAAGCTCAGTTATAGTTTTCCGATTAACAGTTACCCTTCCCTGCAAAATAAATTCTTCAGCTTTTCTTCTGGACGATATTCCACTTTCCGCAATAAACTTATTCAGTCTCACCGGCATCTTCATTACCTTTCTCAACAGTATTCACAAGATCCTCTTCAACAGCGTTCATCATTATTCTGTTTTTTTGTTCGATGAAATCATCATCCTGCATAATTTCTTCAATTTCTCTTGGCTTTGGCAAATCAGTCAAATTATAAAGTCCGAAATACTTCAAAAATTCATCTGTAGTGCCGTAAAGAAGAGGTCTGCCAATTGTTTTAGTACGACCAGTAATAGTAATTAATTTCTTTTCCAGCAAAGTACTAAGAATATAGTCCGAGTTTACGCCTCTTATCGATTCAAGTTCCGGTTTAGTTATAGGCTGCTTGTAAGCAATGATGGCAAGAGTTTCTAATGCAGCCTGGCTTAATCTTCTTTTTGTTTTTTCTGATGATAAGAACCCGACATACTTTGCATATTCTTCTCTTGTTGCATGTAAATAACCTTTTGCAACCTTACTAATTTTAAATGGAACTGCGTATGACTCATATTTACTATTTAATTCATTAACAGAGGTTTCTACGTCTTCAGGTGTAATATCAATTTCTTCACCGTCAATTCCCTTTATCGCACGGATAATTTCAATTTGAGTTAACGGTTCATCAGCTGAAAAAATCAGCGCTTCAATTATGTTAGTGTATATTTTATCCATTTATTATCGAATGAATTATGAAATCATTAAAATTAATTGATGGTTTTACTCCAACTTGCTGCATTTTTACAAGTTCAAGTAATGCAATAAAAGTAATTACAATCCTTATCTTCTCCCTCATTCCATGAACTAATGAAAGAAAGTGGATTTCCTTCAGTTCATTTACTTTATCTAAAATAAACTGAATCTGTTCATCAATGCTGATATTTATTTTTCTTATTTCGTGAACAGGTTTTTCTTTTATTCCTTCAATTACTGACTTGAATGCTTTTGCCAGATCATAAACAGTTATATTCTTCAGCAAATATTCATAATCCGCAGGAGATTCTTTCGGATCAGTATCCGTATTTCCTCGAAAAGATATTTTACGCTGATTAGCTTCGAAGAATAATAATTCTTCGGCTACCTC
>JALHTS010000140.1 GCA_022865965.1 Ignavibacteriaceae bacterium | reverse complement strand
TTAAAAAATTTAATCCGCCGTTATAAGCGCCTATCCAGAGATTAAATTCTGAATCGATTAAAAGAGTAATTATTCTATTATCGGTTATTCCATTTAGATTACTTGCAGAATAAGAATAAGTAAAAAAAGTATAATTGCCGTTTTTATCTTTTAACGATTTACACAAACCACCACCAAATGTGCCAATCCAGATAGTTTCATTTTCATCCATTAATAGTTTAGATACTCTGTTTATCGGTAATGAATTTTTATCTGAACCATTATAGTAAAAATGATTTATTTTATTAAACTCTTTATCAATAACAACTATACCGTTTCCCCAGGTGCTTGCCCAGATATTTCCATCTGAGTCTTCAATTATTGACGTTATAGTGGAATTTTGATTTCTGGAAAAGTTCATCGGATAATCATAATAGTCTCCACCAATTCCGGGTTCTTTTTCAAAAAGATTGGAAATTTTTATGTGAGAAAATGAATCACTTAACCGGTCATACTTGTTGATGTTTCCATCAACAGTACCTATCCAAAGTGTTCCGTGGCTGTCTTCTAATAGTGAAATAATTCCGTCATCAGAAATCGAAGAAGAATCGTTTGGATCGTTGTTGTAAATTGTAAGTTTGTATCCATCATATTTGTTTAATCCGCTGGCAGTTCCAAACCACATAAATCCGATTTTATCCTGAAGCGAAGCAAAAACAGTACTTTGTGAAAGACCGTCTTCGACCCCTATTCGTCTGAATTTATAATCCTGCGGATTTGGGAGGATCATCTCAGAGAAGAGAACAATTAAAAATATAGTAGTTGCGAATTTAATTTTTGTCATTTACCAGCCGGAAATAAAACTCATACTAATTATAAGCTAATTTCAATATAATATCCACAACAGAAATGAGTGTTTGTTTCTTTTTCGATTTTTAGGGTTAAATTGAACTACCTGATAAGTTAGCTGTTATATTTTTCCAGCAAAGAAAAACCAATAAAATGTTTTCACTTTTAATCACATCTTTAGCTTCTCTCTCTCAGCCGCAATAGTTATTTTTACCTTCAGAAAAAAGTACTTTTTTATTGGGGGAAATGAAAAACAAGGAAGAGAAATTATGGATAAACTACTATTACTCGGTGCGGAAGCCATAGCACAAGGCGCAATCGACGGCGGAATGTCAGGTGTTTACGCTTATCCCGGAACACCATCCACAGAAATAACAGAATATGTACAGAACAATAAAACTGCAATTGAAAGAAATTTGCACAGACAATGGTCTGCTAACGAAAAGACTGCAATGGAAGCTGCACTTGGAATGAGTTATGCCGGCAAGCGTGCCATGGTTTGTATGAAACATGTAGGATTGAATGTTGCCGCCGATGCTTTTATAAACTCAGCAATAACTGGAGTAAATGGCGGATTGATAGTCACAGTTGCAGATGATCCCTCAATGCATTCATCACAGAATGAACAGGACTCACGTTTTCTTGGTAAGTTTGCTATGATACCGATTCTTGAACCATCAAATCAGCAGGAAGCCTATGATATGGCTTATGAAGGATTTGAGCTTTCTGAAAAATTTAAAATCCCGGTTATGATAAGAATTACAACTCGACTCTCACACTCGCGTTCCGGTATTCAAAGACAGCAATTAAAAGAAGAAAATAAGCTAACTTATCCTGAAGACCCGATACAATTTGTTTTACTTCCGGCGAATGCCAGAAAAAGATACAAAGGGTTACTTAGTATTCAGTCTTCTTTGGAACAGGAGTCAGAACTTTCAGTTTATAATTCATACTTCTCTGCAAGGAATAAATCACTTGGTATTATTTCCTGCGGAATTGCTCATAATTATTTATTAGAGAATTATCCTAATAGGAATTGTCCATATCCGATTCTTCAAATCAGTCAATATCCTCTACCATTTTCAAAAGTTGAAAAAATAGTTAATGAATGTGAGCAAGTTATTGTGCTGGAAGACGGATACCCTTTTGTTGAAGAACAGTTAAGAGGATTTTTGGAAGTGAACAGTAAAATCAAAGGAAGATTAGATGGAACAATTCCTCGTGATGGAGAATTGAATCCTGATATTGTTGCCAGAGCTTTGGGTATAGAAGCCCGCCTGCCTGAAGGGCAGGTAAAAACTAGAATGAAAATTCCGGCAATTGTTAAGAACCGTCCACCTGAATTATGTGCCGGATGCAGTCACCGCGATATTTACAATGCACTTAACGAAACAATGAAAGAATTCGGAAAGCAAAAAGTTTTTTCCGATATCGGTTGTTATACACTTGGTGCCTTGCCGCCGTGGAATTCAATTCATTCGTGTGTGGATATGGGAGCCTCCATCACAATGGCAAAAGGTGCTGCTGATGCGGGTGTTCGTCCTTCCGTTGCAGTTATTGGTGACTCAACTTTTACACACAGCGGAATGACGGCTTTGCTTGATGCTGTTGTTGAGAACACACCAATTACTCTTATCATTTCGGATAACGGAACAACAGGAATGACAGGCGGACAGGCTTCGCATGCAACAGGAAGATTGGAGGAAATTTGTATCGGTCTTGGTGTTAAACCTGAACACGTTAGAGTGCTTACTCCGCTGCCTAAATACCACGATGAAATGGTAAAAGTTTTACGTGAAGAAGTGCTTTATGAAGGTGTCTCGGTTATTATTCCAAGAAGAGAGTGCATTGTACAATTAGTAGCCAAGAATAAGAAGGAACAGCGTGCCTCGTCGAAAGACGGGAAGGTTAAAGTTGAGGAGGTGGTAAGATGAAATCAGATATTATTCTCTCAGGTGTTGGTGGACAAGGAATCCTCTCAATAGCTGCTACAATAGGAATGGCAGTAACCCACCTCCGTCATCCTGAACTTGTTTCAGGATCTCTGAGATGCAGAAATGAGTTCAGCGTGATTCAATAAGAAGATGAAAGACTATTATGTTTATATTTTAACAAACAAGGCTAAGACACTGTATATTGGCGTAACAAATAACCTTCAAAGAAGAACCTATGAACACAAAAATAAAATGATTGAAGGGTTCACTAAGAAATATAAACTAAACAAGCTAGTTTATTTTGAAGTGTTTAATAATATGAATGACGCGATAAGAAGAGAAAAACAATTGAAGAATTGGCATAGGCAATGGAAAATAAATATGATAGAATCAGTCAATAAAGATTGGAAGGATTTATCGTTAGAGTTTGGAAGTTAAGATGCTGAAATAAATTCAGCATGACACATTGGAAAAATCACAGGACTTATAATGAAATCAGACATAATTTTATCCGGAGTGGGAGGACAGGGAATCCTTTCAATAGCTGCTACAATAGGAATGGCAGCACTTGAAAATAATTTATTTTTAAAACAATCAGAAGTTCATGGAATGAGTCAGCGCGGCGGTTCTGTGCAATCTCATCTTAGAATATCTGAAAAAGAAATTGCCAGTGATCTTATTCCTGAAGGCAGCGCAGATATAATAATTTCTGTTGAACCTATGGAATCACTCCGCTACCTGCCCTGGCTGAAAGAAAGTGGATGGCTTGTAACAAATACAACTCCATTTGTTAACATACCGGATTATCCGGATATGAAAGATCTTATTGCAGAAATTGAAAAACTTCCTCATCACATTGCAATCAACGCAGATAAGATTGCAAGACAAGTAAAATCTCCGCGCTCTTCAAATATGGTAATGCTCGGCGCGG
>JALHTS010000139.1 GCA_022865965.1 Ignavibacteriaceae bacterium | reverse complement strand
GCTGAGCATTTCATCATTCGTTATGAAGATATATAATTATTTACAAAATATTGTACAGGAAAAGGGCGCAGCATATTTAATATTGCTCGATCCTGATAAACTTTCGGAAGAAAAACTTATTCCTTTTGTTAAGCATTGCGAAAAATCAGATGTTGATGGCTTTTTGGTTGGTGGAAGTTTGTTGATAAACAGCAACCTTGAATCATTTATTGAAAAAGTCAAAAGCTCCACTTCATTGCCCGCAATAATTTTCCCCGGAAGTGTTAATCAGATTTGTTCTGTCGCTGATGCAATTTTATTTCTTTCTGTTGTAAGCGGAAGAAATGCAGAGCATTTAATTGGCAAACATGTTCTTGCTGCCCCAACAATAAAACAATCTGGAATTGAACCAATATCAACCGGATACATTTTGGTTGAATCAGGTTCAACAACAACTGCAGTATATATGAGTGGAAGTTTACCCGTTCCGAGAAATAAACCTGAAATTGCCGCATCCACTGCTCTGGCTGCTGAATATCTGGGAATGAAATTAATTTATCTTGAAGCTGGCAGCGGGGCAGATCAGCCGGTACCGAATGAAATTGTAAAAGCAGTTAGCAGTCAGGTTTCTGTTCCTGTAATTGTCGGCGGTGGAATAAGAAATCCGCAAACAGCAAGAGAAAAAGTTAAGAACGGGGCTTCGATAATCGTAACCGGTAATTTTTTTGAAAATGAAAATAATTGGGGTTTAATTAAAGAATTTGCTACAGCAATTCATTTCAAATTTTCTGTTGAAGTTTAAAGAAGATAGATAGTTATATGGACACTAAAAAGTTTATCATCGATTCACTGAACGAAAGTTCGGAAACAAAAATTAAAATAAAAGAAGAATGTTTTGATGATATTATATCCGCAGTTGATATATTGGTTGACTGTTATAAGAATGGCAATAAGCTTCTTCTTTGCGGTAATGGCGGCAGTGCGGCAGATTGTCAGCATATTGCAACAGAAATGATGATACGGTTAAGTCATCATATTCAACGCCCCGCTTTGCCAGCTATTGCACTAACTACGGATACATCAAATCTTACTGCTGGTGGAAATGATATTGGTTTTGAAAATGTGTTTGCAAGAAATGTAGAGGGACTCGGTAACAATGGAGATGTTCTTCTTGCAATATCAACAAGCGGTAACTCGCCAAATGTTATCAAAGCAGTTGAGATGGCTCATCAAAAAGGAATGAAGGCAATTGGATTTCTTGGCGGCAACGGCGGTAAATTAAAATCAATTGTTGATCTTCCAATTGTTATCCCTTCGTCAAATGTACAGCGTATTCAGGAAGGACACATTACAATTGCCCACATAATTTGCGAATTGGTGGAAAATAAGCTTTATGGAAATTGAAACTTGCATTGTCATTCCCGCGAAGGCAGGAATCTTTGTGAATTATTAGATTCCGTGTTGCGCTTCGCTTGCACGGAACGACATCGATGAACTAATTTATAATCCTATTTTTGTTCCCATCCAATTTATCTTATCACCGATTTGAATGTTTTGTCTATCGGTAAATCCGGCAATAACTTCCACCACATATTGTGATGGTGCTGACGATGGATAACTTTTTTGAGCAAGCGGAGTAGTGTTTTTATGAATTGTAACAATTTTCTTTTCAGAATTTACAAAAATCATATCAAGAGAGATTAGTGTGTTCAGCATCCAGAATGATTGAAATCTTTCTTCAGAAAAAATAAAAAGCATTCCCTGGTTTTCTTTCATTTCTTTTCTATTCATTAAACCAAGCTGCCTTTCATATTCGTTGTCAGCAATTTCTAAATCAATTTTTATTTTATGGTTACCAAGGCTATCTGAAAAAACCAATTCGCCTTCTTTTGTGAATGTGTAATATTTCACTTCCGGATCACTCTTTTTAATTATGAAATTATTAACAATAAAAAATACTGCAACGGCAATTACTAAAACTACAACTCCAAACTTTTTTATAAATGCTTTTTGATCTTTTGCCGGAGCTTTACTATGAGTCTTTTTCTTTTGAACCATTTTTTATTTTCCGATATTTGTACGCACAAATATAAACAAATCATATAAATACAAATGAGTAAAATTATTGAACGGGAAGTAATTAAGTTAAGCGATTCACAACTTAAGATGACAGCAAGCGGATGGGGAAGTGATGTAATTGAAAAGACAACTGTTGAAAAAATAACTTATCTTTCAGACCTGCCTGCCGGCAAGGCAGGCGGATTAAAAGTAAAAGGCTACATAGCTTATCCGAAAGATGACAGTAAAAATTATCCCTGTATAATCTGGTGCCGTGGCGGTATAGGAAACGCAGGAACTATTGATAAATTTACTGCACGCGGAATTTACGGGCAGCTTGCAAGCTGGGGTTACTGTGTTTTTGCATCTCAATACCGCGGAAATGACGGTGGTGAAGGATATGATGAATTTGGTGGTGATGACTTGAATGATGTTTTAAATCTTATTCCTCTCGCTGAAGAAATACCAAGTGCCAATAAAGAAATCTGGGGTATAGAAGGCTGGAGCCGCGGTGGAATGATGACTTATCTAGCACTAACTAAAACGGACATTTTCAAGGCAGCAGTTGTAATTGGCGGGATTGCAAACCTTAGGTGCAATTCTGATGAAAGTAAATTTATGCGCCGGCTTTATGAACATACTATGGGCAAGTACAATCAAAAAGAATATTTTGAAAAATGTGAATCCAGATCAATTATAAATTTTCCCGAAAAACTTTGTAAAAATACTCCATTAATGATATTACACGGTAACGCAGATAAAAGAGTATTGCCTCACGATTCACTCGATCTTTCTTATAAACTTCTTGATCTGAAAATTCCCTTTAGGTTAGTAATGCTTGAAGGTGGCGATCATTTTATGAAATCTCATCGCAAAGAGGTTGATGAATTAAGAAGAAATTGGTTTGAGAAGCATCTGAAATAGATAATCGTTAATTAGCAAATCCAGCTATTTTTGTCTCGAACACTTTTACATTAGTAAAAAAATCCATTAAATTAAAACACATAAAATCTTTTCGACTAATTCTGAATAATATTTGTCGATTTCTTATTAATATTCATAGGAGTTAAGTATGAAAGCTTTATTAAGTATTCTTTTTGCCTTATTGTTATGCGGCTCAGCTTTTTCACAATTCAAAGCTGACATGGTTCAAACTAGTGAAGGTGTTGCAACCACAAGTAAACTTTATGTTGAAGGATCATTTTATTGCATCGAGCAGGAAGAGGGCGGAACGGCAGTACGGGTTATTGTTAATAAAGATGAAATGGTCACTCGTGTTTTAAGACCTGAAGATAAGATGTACATCGAAATGAGCAGCACGGGAATGATGAGCAAAATGAATGATGTTTTTATGAGTGTTGAAGATCTGCAAGGATCAACAGATGCTAAACTTTTAGGTAAAGAAGAGGTGAACGGCTACAGTTGTGATAAATATGTCGTAAATCGTGACGGAAAAGATGTAATGAATTTCTGGGTAAGCTCAGAACTTGAATTTCCGGTAAAAGTCGTTAATCTTATGGGAAATAAAATGACTATGGAGTTGAAAAATATTAAAATGGGCGATATTGATGATTCGATGTTTAAGATACCTGATGGGTATACCAAAATGGAAATGCCCGGAATGAAGTAATTAAAATAATTTAAATAGAGGAAGAAAACTTCTTCCTCTATTTCTAAATATAAATCAGGGAATTACAACAAGATATAATCCCCCTGTAGCCCTTCCTTGCCCAGTTACTACTTGTATAATTGAACCGTTTATTACTGCCTTCAGCATCCCGGGAAAAGGATAGCGAAAAGAAAATAAAAAGCGTAATAAACAATGTGACGGTTTTCATTTTTTCCCTTTATTTAAATTATTGAATGAGTTCTACTTTATAAGAATCATCTTTTTTGTTTGAATAAATTTTCCTTCATTAATTTGATAGAAATATATTCCACTTGTTAATTCACTCTCGTTAAACTCAACTTCATATTTATTTAGCACCGTGCAGACAGCTGTGTTAACATTTGGATCGGTCGACCATTGGGAAAGTGATGTCGTTGGCTGAATGATAATTAAAATGGTAAAAATTTGGACAAGTGTTAAACGTAGCATAACTCCTACGGTCATTCATTAATAGATGTATTAGTGGTAAGACCATAAAATATTTCATTTATGAAGAAAGGATGGTAGAGTAAAGGGAGTATCTGCCACCTTTCTCTTAAAGGCACAGAATAATAAAAACTTCAGTGCACGTAATTTAATATAAAGATTGGACGAGGCAAATAGCAAGAAAATTAAAGTTGATGATTGTTCACTATAATCAATAAATAATACTGGATAAGTAAGAAATCATACTATTGGAGTAAAATCATTTTCCTCGTGTTTACAAATTCTCCAGCTTTCAATTGATAGAAATAGACGCCGGATGCTGGACTCTTGATACTTGATTCTGGATTGAACTCTATCTCATAAGAACCTGCATTTCTATATTCATTTACAAGAGTAGCAACTTCATTTCCAAGAATATCGTAAACTTTTAATGTTTGCCAACTGCCAACTGGAGACTGCCAACTGATTTTTGTGCTTGGATTAAATGGGTTTGGATAATTCTGAAATAGAGTAAAATCTTTTACTAATATTTCTTTGTTCTGAATATCGGTTGGCAAGTCCATAGACTTCATTAACATTGCACCAGCCGATTTTATAACTTCAGCGCAATAATTCATATCATAATTTGTTATTATATCATCAGTGGTATGATAATAAGGACTGAACTGATCTTCTTCAAAATAAATTGCAGGAAATCCTTCTGCATAAAATGGCTGGCTGTCGGAATATTGATTTAATGTTCCGGTAACACCCGTTATTAAACTATATTGATCGGTTACATTTTTTGCAATCTCAAGGAGATTTGTAAAACCGGAATAATAGTTAATACTTACTTTTGCCTGTTCGAGTGGCAAAGTATTATGACTTATCATATCGCAATTTATCATAAGCTTAATATTCATACTTTCGTCAGAAGCTTTTTGTGCGTAGTGCTCAGAGCCAGCATCACCAAAAAACATTAACTCTTCTGCTGCAAAAGCAATGAACCGTATGGTTGCTTCAGGTTGATAACCGGATTCCATTATAACTCTTGCAAATTCAAGAGGGGCGGCAGTTCCGCTTGCATTGTCGTCAGCACCGGGTGCAAAAGTGTAAGGATCACCATCTGCATAGGAATCATAATGTCCGCCAATTATATAAATTTCATTCGGTCTTGTTGTCCCGGGTAATGTAGCTACAATATTAACCTGCAATGTTGTTCCGGTATAATTTAATGATCCATAATTAATATCTGTGTAACACATAAATGAATCTTGCTTGACATCTGTAAAACCAAGCGAAATAAACCTGTTATAAAGCCAGTCGGCAACTTCAAACCGGTTATCATTAAGCTCGAGCCTTGTTTGAAAATCCTGAAGACTTTGAATGACATAGTGCACAGAGTCGGGATTTACTCTTAAAGTAATTGATGAGATGAGTGAATCAGAATTAGATTGTGCCCGGACATTTGTGATAAAAAACACAGATATTAATAAGAAAATATAGCAAGCAATAAATTTTTTATACATTATCTTCTCCTGAATTAGCGCATAAAAGTACAGATAAAATTATAATTCTTATCTGCAAAATAAAATTGAGCATACTGTATAATCTAAATCAAACCATTTTTTTAGTTTTTAGGTGATGAGCGGGATGATCGTGACTTTCTGTTTTTGAATGATATTGCCCCAATTTGCGGTCAGTCTTGCTTAAGGAGTATTCTTGTTATTCTTTATCATTTCTATTATTCTCTTACTATTACTTACACTACTGTCTGAATTCTATCGAATCAGAATCATCTTTTTAGTTTCAGTATAATTATCCGTAGTAAGTTTATAGAAATAAACTCCACTTGTTAAACCGGCTGCATTAAAATCAACCTCGTAACTGCCACTATTTCTGTATTCATCAATAAGAGTTGCAACCTCTCTTCCAAGCACATCATAAACTTTTAATGTTACTTCACCGCTCACCGGTAACTGATAACTGATCACCGTACTTGGATTAAATGGGTTTGGGTAGTTTTGTTCTAATAAAAATTCTTTTGGTTGAGCAAAAGTGTTTTCTTCATCTTCAATAAAAGTTACTCCGCCGTTTGTGGTATGAAGGATTGTGCCCCATCCTCCGACTATCCAGCCATCATCACCTATAAAAAACAGATCCCTTAAACTATTGTTTGTAATCTGGTAGCTTAGATCCCAATGATTACCACCATCTAAAGTGTACATCATCTCACCCTCTTCACCTATGATCCAACCCCTTAATTCATCTATCATTGAGCAAGAACCCACCATAAATGGTATTGGCGTTGTTGACCAGATAATACCGCCATTAGTGGTCTTCGAGATAAATTGATAGCCGACTGCCCAACCGTGATTACTATCAGTGAAAAAAATATCATTTACATATTGTCCAGTAATATTTCTTGAAATCCAAGTATTCCCGCCATCAGTTGTATTTAATATATTACCATCTTCACCCATTAAATATGCGGTATCAATTGAGGTAAAAAATATTTTAGTAAAGTATTTATTTACTGGTAACGTCTTTTCAACCCAATTTAATCCACCATCATTCGAATATAGTATTTCTCCGGATATATAATTACAAGCCCACCCGATAGAATCTGAAGTGAATCTAATAGAGCGGATATGATAAAGTGAATTAAAATAAGTTCTTGCCCAGCTATTTCCACCATCGATAGTTCTTAATATTACACTTGGATAACCACTAGCCCAGCCTAAAGAGTCATTTAAGAAAAATATATCCCAAAACTTAAAATCATTATTATCGTATATTATTTGCCAATCTTCCCCGGCATTAGTTGTTCTAAGAATTTCACCACCATCAGTTCCAATAAAACCTGTTTCTGGTTTTAGAAAGAAACAAGAATTAGCAGTAAAGAACGGAACTCTATCAAATTTTTTCTCCCAATTTACTCCCCCATCAGTAGTTTTGTAAATTTCACCATGAAGTCCAACTGCAAATCCATTTATTTGGTCAGTAAAGCTTAATGAATAAAGTGAAATAGCATCTGGAAAGAATACTGAATTCCATGTGCTTCCTCCATCATTTGTGCTGACTATATTTTGGGCAGAACATATCCAACCTTTCACATTATTGATGAACTGAATTTTTGAATAACCCCATATGGTGCTGTCTGGTTTTATAATTTCCCAATAGTTACCTGCATTAGTGGTTCCTAATATCTTTCCTTCAACAGTTGATATCCATCCAGTATCTTTATTTACAAAAAAAACAGATTCATAGTACATAGCAAGATTCGGGTCAGCGTCAAACCAACTAACACCTCCATTTGTTGTTCTTGATATACCATCTCCGATCGCCCAAGCATTTAAACTATCAATGAATTGAAGAGAAAATAGTGTTTTTTGGGTAGGTGCTAATGCTTGCCAACTATCCCCGCCATTAGTGGTTTTTGCTATATAGCCATTTGCACCAACCACAAATCCTTTATTTATTGAAGTGAATTCAATATCATAAAGATTTAATGATGTTGGAGGATTTTTTAGATTCCAGGTTTCTCCACCATCCGTAGTTTTTAATGCTTGCCCTACCGCTCCAGCGATCCATCCATTCTTACTATCCAAAAAGAAAATTTTATGCAGTTCATTTTCAGTTATTCGGTTTTGAATATTCCAATTCTGTCCAGAGTCGGTTGTCCTTAAAATCGTACCGAACTCTCCGACACAAATAATAGTATCCGGATTTAACATGACAACATCATTTATTATATTTCCCTGAGGTGACGGACTATACCAAAACCATTGTGCATTTATTTGAGATGAAATTGCTAAGAGAAGAGCGAAGGTGTGAACTATCTTTTTCATAAAAACCCCTTAATGAAAAATGATAAAAATATCTACTTCAAAAAAGGGAAAGAAAAACCGCAAAGTCAAGTGTCAATTAAGTTTAATCCGCGGCGGCGGACAGGTTCAAGTTCAAGACAGAAAAACATATTTCAATAATTGAACATTGAATATTGAACATTTAAGCTTAATAACGCTTTCTTGTTATTAAACGCTATTTCCATTATTTTCTCACTCTGATTTTAAGCATAGCTTCCTTTAAATATTTGTTTATCCTTTGGGAATGTTATCAGTAAAATAGTTGTTTTTATAGAAAAAATAAACTTTCTGTCATTACACGAATGTTATGGATCTAGTTATAGAAAACAGATTCCTCTCCCGATAAACCTGTCTGCCGACAGGCAAGATCGGGATCGGAATAACGACAAAGAATTAAGGAAATTTTTATGAGTGATGATATAAAAAGAGATTCTGAAGTTGAGGATATAGAAACCCGCGAGTGGCTTTATTCGCTTGATTGGGTTCTGGAACATGGCGGACCGGAAAGAATTGTTGAACTGCTTCACCAATTACAGATTCGTGCACACAAAGCAGGTGTTGAAATACCATTTACTGCAAACACACCTTACATAAATACAATACCAAGAGAAAAGCAGCCGCCATTCCCGGGTGATCGCGAAATCGAAAGAAGAATAAAAAGTCTTATCCGGTGGAATGCAATGGCGATGGTTGTAAAAGCCAACAAGCTGGAAAGCGGAATCGGTGGACATATTTCTACTTACGCTTCTGCGGCAACATTGTATGAAATTGGTTTTAATCATTTCTTCCGCGGCAAAGGCGATGGCTACGACGGCGATCAGATTTATTTTCAGGGACATGCTTCTCCCGGTATTTATGCCCGCGCTTATCTTGAAGGACGAATCACTAAAGAGCAATTAGAAAATTTTAGAAGAGATTTAAATCCTAACGGCGGATTAACTTCTTATCCGCATCCATTCTTGATGCCAAACTTCTGGGAGTTCCCAACAGTATCAATGGGGCTTGGTCCCATAATGGCAATTTACCAGGCAAGATTTAACAGATATTTAGAAGACCGCGGATTGAAAAAACCGGGCGGACACGTCTGGGCTTTTCTTGGAGATGGTGAAACCGATGAACCCGAAGCATTAGGTGCAATCACTCTTGCTTCACGCGAGAAGCTTGATAATTTAATTTTTGTTATCAATGCAAACCTGCAAAGATTGGATGGACCTGTTCGCGGTAATGGAAAAATAATTCAGGAACTTGAAGCTGCTTTTCGTGGTGCTGGCTGGAATGTTATAAAAGTTATTTGGGGTGAGGATTGGGATCCACTGTTAGATAAAGATGCTGACGGCAAACTTGTTAAACGTATGAGTGAAGTTGTTGACGGTGAATATCAAAAATATTCTGTTGAACACGGAGATTATATCAGAAAAAATTTCTTTGGTAAAGATCCTGATTTATTAAAGATGGTTGAAAAAATGAGTGATGAACAGTTGCGTAAAATGAAACGCGGCGGGCATGATCCTGAAAAAGTTTATGCGGCATATAAATCTGCCATTGATAATGTTGGCAAACCGACAGTGATTATAGCAAAAACAATTAAAGGCTACGGACTTGGTGAGAGCGGTGAAGGGAAAAACATTACACATCAGCAGAAGAAGTTGAACGAAGATGAGATGAAAGAATTCAGAAGCCGCTTCGGTATTGCAATTTCCGATGATGATATAATGAGTGACCCTTTCTTTAAACCTGATGAAGACAGTCATGAAATACAATATCTCAAAAAGCGCAGAGCAGAACTTGGCGGATATGTTCCATCACGTAAAACAGATGTTAGTCCGATTAAAACTCCACCGGAATCTTTATTTGAAGAATTTTATAAAGGGACTGAAGGAAGAGAAGTTTCATCAACAATGGTGTTTGTAAGAATTCTTGCAAAGCTTTTAAAGGATAAAGAATTTGGAAAATACATTGTCCCCATTGTCCCTGATGAAGCGCGTACTTTTGGAATGGAAGCACTCTTTAGACAAGTTGGAATTTACTCACACGCCGGACAACTTTATGAACCTGTGGATAAAGATTCTCTTCTTTACTACAAAGAAGCAAAGAACGGACAAATTCTTGAAGAGGGAATTAACGAAGCCGGCTCGATGTCATCTTTTATTGCAGCAGGAACAGCTTACAATACGCATGGAATAAATATGATTCCATTTTTCATCTACTACTCAATGTTTGGAATGCAAAGAGTTGGCGATTTAGTTTGGGCGGCCGGTGATATTGGAGCAAAAGGATTTATGCTTGGCGGTACTGCAGGGAGAACTACACTTAACGGTGAAGGGTTGCAGCATCAGGATGGACACAGTCATTTACTTGCTTATCCGGTTCCAAATCTTGTTACTTACGATCCTGCATTTGCATATGAGCTTGCCATTATTATCCGCGATGGAATAAAGAGAATGTATGAAGACCAGGAACATATTTTCTACTACATCACTTTGATGAATGAAAATTATGCAATGCCCGAAATGCCGAAAGGTGTGGAAAAAGGAATTCTGAAAGGAATGTATAAGTTCCAGGCATCCGATAAGAAGGATTCTAAACTTCGTGCTCAGTTATTTGGAAGCGGAACGATTCTTAATGAAGTGATTAAAGCAGCAAAGATTCTTGAAGAAGATTACAAAATTGCAACAGATGTTTGGAGTGTAACAAGTTATAAAGAACTTCGTCGTGATGCGCTTGATATTGAACGATGGAATTTGCTTAACCCTACTGAGAAACCAAAACTTACTTACATTGAAAAGATGTTGGGAAAAGAAGACGGTGTTTTAGTTGCGTCTTCAGATTATGTTAAAGCATTACCTGATTCAGTTTCTAAGTGGTTCCCGCGCAGATTGTACTCGCTCGGTACGGATGGATTTGGAAGAAGTGAATCACGTACAGCGTTACGTGATTTCTTTGAAGTAGATGCAAAGCATATTGTTTTTGTAACTCTTGTTGCTCTGTTTAAAGAAGGAAAAATTCAGGGTAAAGCTTTGGATAAAGCCGCAAAAGAATTGGGCATAAATCCAAACAAAAGAAATCCAATGAATACATAGTTCAAGTATGTCATTGAGCGAAGCAATCTATGTTTATTGCCACGACTTTTAAGTCGTGGTTATATGATAAACAAACAGTAGTGGGCTTTAGCCCAACAATATTTTTTGGCTAAAGCCAATTTATTTAATTTATTCTTCTCCACGACCTGAAGGTCGTGGCAATAGAAAAAGCAGAAAATTGATTTAAGGTTTTATAATGGCGACAGAATTTAAATTACCGGAACTTGGCGAGAATATAGAAGCTGCTGATGTGGTTGCTGTACTTGTCAAAGAAGGAGATACAATAATAAAAGATCAGGCGATTTTAGAAATTGAAACTGATAAAGCTACTATTGAAGTTCCATCATCCGTGGAAGGAAAAGTAACTAAGCTTTTAATAAAAGTCGGTGATAAAGTTAAAGTTGGCGCAACCATTCTGATTGTTGATGAAGGTGGAATCACCGAGAGTAAGATTAAGAGTGAGATTACAAAAGAAATCAAAACTTCTGAAGTTAAAACAGAACCGGAAGTTGAGTACAAAGCAACGCCAACAACCAAATCCTCCGGCAAAAAAAAGATTGTAGATTTTCATCTTCCGGAGCTTGGAGAAAATATTGAAGCTGCAGATGTTCTTAATGTTTTGGTAAAAGTTGGTGATATGATTGAAACCGATCAAGCTATTCTTGAAATTGAAACTGACAAAGCGACAATTGAAGTTCCATCATCTGTTGCGGGAAAAGTTGTTGAGGTTTTAATTAAATCCGGTGATAAAGCGAAGGTTGGGCAAGTAATTATTAAAGTGGAAGCGGCTGATGTTGAATCAGTTGAAACAAAAATTGAAAATAAAGATGAAGCTAAAGAAACAACCAGACAATCAGCGAAAAAAG
>JALHTS010000138.1 GCA_022865965.1 Ignavibacteriaceae bacterium | reverse complement strand
CTATTGGGTCATCGCAAGGAGCCAATGGAGGATCTTCAAGGTTATTTTGAGGCAGATAACTTAGAAGTTTTCTTATAAGAGAAAGGCCTTCTTCTTCGTCATCAGCTACAAAATGTGTAACACCGGATTTTGACCCGTGAACCATTGCTCCTCCAAGTTCTTCCTCCGTTACCTCTTCACCAGTTACTGTTTTAACAACTTTGGGTCCAGTAACAAACATGTAGCTTGTGCCTTTGGTCATAATTGTAAAATCGGTAAGAGCAGGAGAGTAAACAGCTCCTCCGGCACATGGTCCAAAAACAGCAGATATCTGTGGAACGACACCAGAGGCAAGAATATTTCTTTGGAAAATATCTGCATATCCACCCAGACTTTTCACACCTTCTTGAATTCTAGCACCGCCACTATCATTAATTCCAATTACTGGTGCACCAACTTTAATTGCTTTATCCATTATTTTACAAATCTTTTGTGCAAACATTTCAGAAAGTGATCCACCAAAGACAGTAAAGTCCTGTGAGAATACATAAACTAATCTGCCATCTATCGTTCCGTAACCAGTAACTACACCATCGGAAAGATAAGTTTCTTTATCAAGTCCGAAGTCAATGCTTCTGTGACAAACAAACATGTCGAATTCCTCAAAACTTCCTTCATCAAGGAGTAAATCAATTCTTTCTCTTGCAGTTAGTTTACCTTTTTTATGTTGAGTTGCAATTCGTTTTTCACCACCGCCAAGTTTTGCTTGTTGACGAAGAGCCATCAACTCTTTTATTTTATCTTCCATTGCCATAATTGTTATTCCATTAGTAATAAATAAAAATCTTTATTCCGATTTTGAACAGAATTCAGTAAGAACCCCGTTTGTTGATTTTGGATGAAGGAAAGCTATGTTAAGCCTCTCAGCACCTCTTCTTGGTTTTTCGTCAATAAGTTTTATGTCATTTGCCTTTGCATGATTGAGTGCTGATTGAAGGTTTTTCACTGCAAATGCAAGGTGATGAATGCCTTCACCTTTTTTCTCAATAAATTTTCCTATTGGTCCTTCAGAATCTGTTGATTCAAGTAGTTCTATTTTGGTTTGTCCAACCTGAAAGAATGCGGTTTTAACTTTTTGATCTGTAACTTCTTCGATAGCATAACATTTAAGACCAAGGACAGTTTCATAAAATTTAATCGATTCCTCAAGGTTTTTAACTGCAATACCAATGTGTTCAATGTGAGTAATGTTCATTTGAAAAGTCCTTTTAGAAATGAAATAGTTACAACAACTAACGTAAAACTAAATAATTGACAAATACAAAATTTTTAGGCTTAATTCGTCCAATTTTGACAAAGTATATGCCACGGTTTAATATTATCAAATATTGTGTTTAATTGAATTTAAGTTAAAAACTTAAAACAAATAAATTATATAATAAGCAGAACTGAGAAAAATTTATTCTTATATTTGAGAAGTTAAGTGATTCAATTAAATTTAATTTTCCACAACAATTGATAACTCCTTACTTAATAAATCTTTTTAAGTCAAATTCTTGCAAGAAATATTGTGTATCTCTATATTTACACGCTAAAATTGCAGTTTTTAATAGATTGTAATTGGTTTTTGATAAATGTGATTTTTTAGGCTGCCGGGGTGGCGGAACCAGCCTACCGGTTTACCAACCGAAGGTTGGCAGGCAGGTTGGTAGACGCATACAACTAAAAAAGAATGTATACAGTATATGCAATCAAAAGTCTTGAACGTAATTATATTTATGTAGGACTTACAAACAATTTAGAAAGAAGATTCTCTGAACATGACAATGGAAGGAATAAAACGACTAAACCATATAAACCATTTAAGTTGATTTATTCAGAAACATTGCACACCAGAGTAGAGGCTAGAGATAGGGAAAAGTATCTTAAAAGCGGAACTGGAAAACAATTCTTAAAAAGTTTGCAATAATTTTGCCGGGGTGGCGGAATTGGTAGACGCACAGGACTTAAAATCCTGTGGGTGTTTTCACCCGTGCCGGTTCGAGTCCGGCCCTCGGTACAAAAACAGTTAAATGATTAAATTGGCTCTTAGCTCAGTTGGCCCGTTTGAAGAACGGGGTCTCGCCTAAAGGCGGGATCACAGGTTCGAAAAAAACTTAATGATTAAATGGGCTCTTAGCTCAGTTGGTTAGAGCGTCTGCTTGACGTGCAGAAGGTCAAAGGTTCGAATCCTTTAGAGCCCACAATCAGAATTAGAAATAAATTAGATAATCCTGATTATTCGAGTGTGGTCAAAGGTTCTCCTAAAGGGATTCCTTCGGAAGAATCCTTTAGAGCCCACAATCAGAATTAGAAATAAATTAGATAATCCTGATTATTCGAGTGTGGTCAAAGGTTCTCCTAAAGGGATTCCTTCGGAAGAATCCTTTAGAGCCCACAACATCGGAGTTAACTCCGATTTTTTTTATTGAAATTATATTTATGGATAAAATTAAAATTACATTTCCAGATGGTGCAGTAAAGGAGTTTGATAATGGTATTACAGCTTATCAAATTGCTCAATCTATTTCCAATAGGCTTGCTGATGATGCACTCGCTGTAAAATTTAACGGTTTCACTAGAGATTTACACAGGCCTATTAATGAAGATGGCGACATTAAATTTCTT
>JALHTS010000137.1 GCA_022865965.1 Ignavibacteriaceae bacterium | reverse complement strand
TAACAATCAACAAATCTTCCGAGAATTATTCCTTTAACCTGCTTAAAAACTTTAGCCAATCTTAATTGATTTAACAATCTGTCAATCTTATACGGTTTCTCGTTGATATCTTCAATAATTAAAATTTTGTCTTTCATTGATGGGAAATACTCTGTACCTAATAAAGCGGTAAATACAGCAAGATTTCCACCAACAATTCTGCCTGAAGCCATTCCTTTGCAAAGGTTTGGAAGTCCGTTTGTATAATCTTCCGGGAGTTTTACTCTTCCAAGCTTTTTGTTAGAAGTTACTATTTTCCAAAACATTTCTGTTGTGTACGGACTTACTTCATTCCAGAAATCAACTGCAACCATTGGACCTGCAAAAGTTACTAATCCTGTTTTGCTAAATATTGCATTTTGAAGAGAAGTTATTTCACTGTAGCCCACAAATATTTTGGGATTTTGACTAATCAATTTATAATCGATTTTATCAATTAAACGGAATGCTCCGTATCCACCTCTTAAACTAAATATAGCTTTTACATTTTTATCTTTGAACATAGAATGAAAGTCTTCTAATCTTTCATCATCCTCACCTGCTAAATAACCGTGAGTTTTTCCAACATTCTTTCCGACTTTTACTTTATATCCCAATTTTTCAAGATATTTTACCCCTTGTTCAATTCTAATTGATTCTTCTGGCGACGAAGCGGGAGAAATCACACCAATTAAATCACCTTTATTAAGTTTCCTTGGTTTAACAATTCGCATATCGAACCTGCCTTGTAATGATAATGTTAAATTTGAAGCCGAAGATAAATAAGAAGTTATTTTGGAACAAATAAAAGAAGCACTGAAAATCAGATAATTAACATTTTTTATACGATTATTAACTAAAGCTAATTTTGCTAAGTAATTTATATATAATAGATTAAACCAATATTCCTAAATCCATTTTGAAGTAAATCTTTATTCAATAGTTATAAATTTTTGACCATTCAAATAACGAATTTAATCTAAAATTATTGTTTACTATGATAAGTTTATGCGAATGGTGTGCTCAGAATATCCAAATTTAGGAGTGATCTCCATTAGCATCTGTTTTATTATTTCATTAACGAAATAGAATTATTATCTTTAAGCAAATATTTAGCAGATCATTTGGACAAAGTCAGAGTAAATGATTTAACAATTTCTTAACAGAAACTGACTTTATTAAGATTTTTTCTATATAAATTTGTATGCTTTAATAAATTTAAAAAGGTAAATGGAAAAACCTAAAGCACTATTTATTTGCGGTTCCCCAAATCAAACTTCACAAATGCACAAAATATCGAAGGAACTGCATGGATATGATTCTTATTTCACACCTTATTATGCAAGTGGATATTTATATTTTTTAACTAAAATCGGATTTCTTGACTTCACGATTATGGGCGGTGAATTCAAGAGAAAAGCACTGGCATACTTTGAAGAAAATAATCTACAGATTGATATTGAAGGAAGAAAAAATATTTACGATTTAGTTTTTACCTGCCAGGATCTTATCATTCCGAAAAATATTCTTAAAAGTAAAGTAATTCTTATTCAGGAAGGTATGACTGATCCTGAAACTTATTGGTATAAAATTGTAAGATTTTTACATCTTCCCCGATGGGCTGCAAGTACTTCGATGACAGGACTATCTGATATGTATGATTTATTTTGTATTGCTTCTGAGGGATATAAAGATTTATTCATTTCTAAGGGAATTAAACCTGAAAAGATGCGTGTAACCGGTATTCCGAATTTTGATAATATAGAAGAATTAAAGAATTCTAACTTTCCGCACGAGAACTTTGTTCTTGTTGCTACATCTGATATGCGTGAAACTTATAAATATGAAAATCGTAAAAAGTTTATTCAAAAAGCATTTAAGATCGCAAACGGAAGAAAACTCATCTTCAAATTACATCCAAATGAAAATGTTGAAAAAGCTACTGCTGAAATTAATCAGTTTGCACCAGGTGCTCTTGTCTATCATGGAGTAAGCATAGAACCAATGATTGCAAAGTGTGAGTCTCTTGTTACCAGATACTCTAGTGTTGTTTATACAGCCTTGGTTCTGGGTAAAGAGGTAATCTCCGACATTTCCATCAAGGAATTGGAGAAGTTAATACCCTTACAAAATGGAGGAATATCTGCAAAAAACATCGCTATAGAAGCAAGAGAATTAGCAGCTAAAGCAGAGAACAAAGAAGTTTATAGCTTTAGAAGTAATTTTAACAACATTAACACATTGTTTCGGAAGTTTCGTAACAAAATAAAGTTAGTTAAAGCCAAGCATTTTTAGATATGAATAACGATTTGAAAATTGTTACTGTTATTCAGGCACGAATGAGTTCTTCACGACTTCCTCAAAAAGTAATTTTACCTCTTGCCGGACAACCACTAATAGTCAAAATGATTGAAAGAGTTTCTTCATCAAAGTACTGCGGGACTATTGTTATTGCCACTACTGTGGATGAATCCGATGATTTATTAGTTAAAATATGTGAAGAAAATAATTTTAATCTTTACCGCGGTCATCCTACTGATTTACTTGACAGACATTTTAAGGCTTCACTTGAATATGATGCTGATGCAGTCGTAAAAATTCCGTCTGATTGTCCTTTAATCGATCCTAATGTAATTGATCGAGTATTGAAATTTTACATAGATAATTCTGATAATTATGATTATGTAAGTAATCTTCATCCAGCTACATACCCAGATGGGAATGATGTTGAGATAATGTCTATGGCAGCATTAAAAATTGCCTGTGAAAACGCAACTAAAAATTTTGAAAGAGAACATACCACTCCATACTTTTGGGAAAATTCGTCTAATTTTAAGCTGGGAAATGTTGAATGGGAACCTGAATTAGATTATTCAATGTCTCATCGTTTCACTATAGATTATATGGATGATTACCTTTTTATTAAAGCAGTTTATGATGAACTTTATGATAGTAATCCAAATTTTTCTTTAAATGATATACTTGAATTACTTCAACGAAAACCTGAAATAAAAAAAATAAATGAAAAGTATAATGGGGTTAACTGGTACCGAGATCATTTAAATGAATTAAAAACAATTTCTAAAAAACAAACAAAAATTATTTAGTTAATAAATTGAGTTGAAAATAATGCCAAACAAAGTTGATTTTAATAAAGATTATCCGGTCATAAAAATATCCGATGAATATTATCAGAAGGCATTAGAGTTAATTCCCGCCGTAACACAAACTTTAGCCAAAGGCCCGGGACAAAACATCAAAGGAGTTGCACCAAAATATTTACAGCGTGGAAAAGGTTCTCACGTTTGGGATGTTGATGGAAATGAATACATAGATTTTAATATGGGAATTGGTCCTCTCTCTTTAGGTTATGCATACAAAAAAGTTGATAAAGCAATCAAAAAGCAATTGGAAGATGGAATAACTTTTTCACTTATGCATCCACTTGAAGTTGAAGTTGCTGAATTGATTAATAAACTTGTTCCTAATGCTGAGTCAATCCGTTACAGTAAAACGGGTGCTGATGTTACTTCGGCAGCTGTTCGTGTAGCCCGCGCTTTTACAGGCAGAGAAAAAGTGCTTTGCTGTGGTTATCATGGATGGCACGATTGGTATATAAGCGTTACTGACAGAAATAAAGGTATTCCACAAGCTATTCAAGATTTAAGTTTTACTTTTAATTACAATGATATTCAGTCAGTTAAAGATTCTATTGATGAAGACACTGCAGCAGTTATACTCGAACCATTTGTATTTGAAGAACCAAAGAATAATTTTCTTAAGAAACTAAGAGAAGTCTGCACAGCAAACGGAACTTTATTGATCTTTGATGAAATGTGGACGGGCTTCAGAGTTGCTATTGGTGGTGCACAGGAATATTTCGGAGTGAAAGCCGATCTTGCCTGTTTTTCAAAAGCGGTTGCAAATGGAATGCCTATAGCAATATTAACAGGTAGAAAAGATGTAATGTCTTTATTGGAAAAAGATGTTTTCTTCTTCACAACTTTTGGCGGTGAAGCTTTATCACTTGCTGCAGCCAAAGCAACAATAAATGAAATTGAAGAAAAAAATGTCCCTGCTTTTTTGGCTAAACAGGGTAAAAAGCTGAAAGATGGTTATAATAAAATTGCGCAAGAACTTGGGATGAATTACACAAAATGCACCGGGTTTGAATGCAGAACAATTATTACTTTCGATCCATCAGCAGGTAATCCTCTTGAAATGAAATCTTTAATTCAGCAGGAAATGATTAAGCGAGGAATTCTTTGGGGCGGATTTCATAATATGTCATTTTCACATTCTGATGAAGATGTGGAATATACTTTTAAAGTTTATCGTGAAGTTCTTCCAATTCTAAAAAAAGCAGTTGATGAAAATAACGTAAAAGGTTATTTACGCGGTGAACCGGTTGAAGCTGTTTTCAGAAAGACGAGTAATTTTAACTTAAAGCCTAAACACAAATAACAATCACCTGTCTGAGCTAATCGGCTACAGAAGGCAAGCAAGCTCATGGTGGCAACTAAAATCTAACTAATAGAAACAATGAACTCTATAGACTTATTTTCACTAAAAAATAAAGCAGCAATTGTAACCGGTTCACTCGGACTTATCGGAAAACATCATTGTTATGCATTGGCAGAAGCAGGTGCAAACATTGTTGTTGCTGATATTGATGAAGAAAATTGCATCAAATTTGCCAAAGAACTTGCAACTGATTCTATTGGAATTGGTGTTGACATTACAAAACCAGATTCCATTAAAAGATTAAGAGATATTGCGTTAGATAAATTCGGTTCGATTGATATACTTGTGAACAATGCAGCAATAAACGATATGTTTGAAAATCCCCAAGCTGCAGAAGAACTTTCAATGTTTGAAAATTATCCTTTTGATATGTGGCAAAAATCTCTTGATGTAAACATAACAGGAACGTTTCTATGCTCTCAAATAATAGGTGCCGAGATGGCAAAGCAAGGAAAAGGCAGTATAATAAATATTGCTTCAACCTACGGAATGGTTGGACCTGATCAATCAATATATAAAAAGCCGGATGGATCACAGACCTTTTATAAATCTCCTGCTTACCCTGCCACAAAGGGTGCAATCATTAATTTCACACGATTTCTTGCAGCTTACTGGGGAAATAAAGGAGTACGAGTAAATACACTTTCTCCCGGCGGAGTCGAAAATAATCAGGACGAATATTTTGTAAATAATTATTCACAAAAAACTATGTTAAACAGAATGGCTCAACCTTATGATTATAAAGGAGCTATTGTTTTTCTTGCGAGTGATGCATCATCATATATGACAGGTGCCAATTTAGTAGTAGATGGAGGTTGGACAGCATGGTAACAGATCAGAAATTAGCAGCAAGGAATAAACATCTGAAAAGTAAAGCAGATATAATAAAATTTGTTCTAACGGATGTTGATGGAGTTCTTACGGATACTGGAATTTATTATTCTCCAGATGGTGAAATGATAAAGAGATTTTCAATCAGAGATGGAATGGGTGTAGAAAGGCTTAGAAAACATGCAAATATTGAGACTGGAATTATTACTGGTGAAAATTCAGGAACTGTAAAAGCACGTGCTCAAAAATTAAAAATAACTCAATTATATCTTGGTATAACTGATAAAAAATCGTTGCTTGAAGAAATTTTAAATAAAAACCATTTACAACCAGAAAATATTGCTTTCATTGGCGATGACGTTAATGATCTTGAGATAATGAAATTAGTTGGATTCACTGCTTGTCCAGGAGATGGAATGATATTCATCAAAGAAATAAGTGATTATGTTTGTGAAAACAAAGGCGGTTATGGTGCTTTCAGAGAATTTGCTGAATTAATTATTGCTTTAAAAGAAATAAACTCTTAGTACAGTTTGGATAACTAAATGAATAAAAGAGAAATTAAGGTTGGCAATAGATACATTGGTGATGGTCATCCATGTTTTGTAATTGGAGAGATAGGTATTAATCATAACGGTTCCATTGATATTGCTAAAAAAATAATTAAAGGTGCAAAATCTGCAGGATGTGATGCTGTTAAATTTCAAAAACGTACTCCCGAGATATGTACTCCAAAAGATCAATGGTATATTGAAAGAGATACACCCTGGGGTCGAATGACTTATATTGATTATCGTCACAAAGTTGAATTTGGCAAAGATGAGTATTCGGAGATAGATCGTTATTGTAAAGAATTAGATATCATTTGGTTTGCTTCCTGCTGGGACGAAGAAGCTAATGAATTTATAAAACAGTTCAATCCCCCGCTCTACAAAACCTCCTCTGCCTCACTTACTGATATTAAACTATTAAAGAAGCACAATGAACTTGACAAACCAGTAATAATTTCAACTGGAATGTCAACAATGGCAGAAATTGAAAAAGGAGTTGAGACTATTGAGAAAAAAAATCTCTTAGTTGCGCATTCTACTTCTGCATATCCTGCTAAAAATGAAGAATTAAATCTTAAAATGATTTTGACATTAAAAAAAAAATATCCTGAAATTCCAATTGGTTATTCCGGTCACGAAGTTGGATTAGCGCCAACCTGGGCTGCAGTTTCGCTGGGTGCTTGTTTTGTGGAAAGACATATAACATTAGACCGCGCAATGTGGGGAACCGATCAGGCTGCATCTGTTGAAATTGGTGGATTACAAAGGCTCATTTCAAACATAAGAGATATTGAAGCGTCACTTGGAGATGGAGTCAAACGTGTCTATGACAGTGAAATTCCCGTTATGAAAAAATTAAGACGAGTAAGAAACTAATAATTCCGTCTATTTGATTTTATGAATATTCAGATATCAAACTTATTTGGGAATATATTAAACACAGTAAATTCTTACCTTAACAATTTTTCCTCAGCGGAGAAAATTTCTTTCACTATTATAATTTCTGCAGCAATTTTATTCATAATACTTGAAAGAATATTTCCTTATACCAAAGGACAAAAAGTTTTTCGTGAAGGATTCTTTGATGATCTAGCATTATATACTATTGCACAAAGTTATATTCTTGGAATAATAATTTTCGGATATATCATTTATTATATTGATAATACTACTGGAATATCAAGGCTTCAGCTTTTTTTAAAGGTCCCAATCTGGATTCAATTAATATTCTTCACAATTACGCATGAAATCTATATCTACTGGATGCATCGCTGGCAGCACAAAAATAAATGGTTGTGGCGAATTCACGAAGCACATCATTCACCCAAAAAAGTTGATTGGCTTTCAGGTTCACGTTCTCACGCAATTGAAATTTTAATCAATCAAACAATTGAATTTATGCCAATAATTCTACTCGGTGCTCCTGTAGAGGTGATAGCATATAAAGGTATTATTAGTGCTGTTTGGGGAATGTATATTCACTCAAATCTTAATGTAAGAACCGGAAAGTTACAGCTCATCATAAACGGACCTGAAATGCACCGGTGGCATCATTCAACGGGAAAAGGCAGAAACAGAAATTTTGCTACAAAGCTTGCTATATGGGATTGGCTGTGGGGAACTGCTTACTTACCAGAAACAAAACCTGACGAGTACGGACTCAAGACATATTTTCCAAATAATTACTTTTCGCAAACACTATTTGCTTTCCGGAGCTTTAAATCCAGGAAAACCAATAAATAAACAATTCGTTGATGAACGATATTATAAATTACAAATAACATAGTAAACGAATTACTTTCTTTGGAATGTTGATTAGTACAACGCATTCCGAGTTCTTAAAATTATAGCCCCCTAAAATATGGGTACTAAATTATTGACCTAAGCTAAATTAATGTTATCATTCTTTTTTATTGATTCAATTTCCAAATTTTTCTTGAAAACCATAATCTTATTTAGTAGGTCTTTATCGGACACAGCAATAATTTGAGCAGCCAGTATTCCGGCATTCTTGGCTCCATTTATTGCAACCGTGGCAACAGGAACTCCTGAAGGCATTTGAACAATAGAGAGAAGCGAATCTAAACCCTCTAATGATTTTGATTTTATGGGAACACCGATTACCGGAAGCGGTGTATATGCTGCAGTTACGCCAGGCAGATGAGCCGCTGCACCCGCACCAGCTATAATTACTTTCATACCTCTTTCATGTGCACCGGACACATACTCAGCTAAAACTTTTGGACTTCTATGCGCTGAAATTATTTTCGTTTCATTAGCTATCCCAAACTCGTTTAATATTGTTGAAGCTTCTTTCATTATTGGTAGATCAGAATCACTCCCCATAATTATTCCAACTAAAATATTTTTTGACATAAGAACTCCTTTTTTGAGTTAAACTAATTTAAGTTCTGTAGTTTAAAGATAATAAATTACTTCCAGTCAACCATTTCAATATTTTTGCCATTGCTCCGCATTAAAATTGCTCCAACCAAATCAGTTCTATAAATTCTTGTATTATAATCTTCAAGCCTCTCGATAATATCTTGTGATGGATGATTAAACTTATTTTTAATTCCCACACTTATCACAGATATTTTAGGAGAAACCAAATCTAAAAATGGTTTTGTGGAACTGGTCTTACTTCCATGATGAGGGACTTTCAAAATATCCACATCAAGAAAATGACCATATTTTTTTACATAATATTCTTCAGCTTTTCTCTCAACATCGCCTGTAAAAAGAAAACTATAATGGCCATATACGAGTTTCATCATTCCGCTTTTATAATTACTTGACAGTGTACTATAAAAATCATCGCTATCATCATTCAGAATATATAGTCTAACACCACCAAATTCATAAATTTCTCTGGAGTAGTAATTTACATCTACATTCAGTTTCGATAAATATTTTTCTAATCTCTTGTC
>JALHTS010000136.1 GCA_022865965.1 Ignavibacteriaceae bacterium | reverse complement strand
TCTTCCTATACTTCAGTCAATATTTGAAAACAGAGATTATATGGTTCAACCATTCATGAAAAATATTATAGATGAAGGCGAATACTCTCTTTTTTATTTTGGCGGGAAGTACAGTCATGCGATTTCGAAGACACCGAAAGAAAGCGATTTCCGGGTTCAGGAAGAACACGGCGGAATTATAAAACTTGTTAAACCAAGCACAGAACAACTTTTACATGCAGAAAATAGTTTAAATAAAATTAATCCTCTTCCACTGTATGCAAGAATTGATTTGGTAAGAACACCGGATGACCAATTCGCTTTGATGGAACTTGAACTGATAGAACCTTCCCTTTACTTTAACATGGACATTGAATCACCAAAGCGATTTGCTGAAATATTCAACCAGTGGATGAAAGACCATTAATGGCTATTACAAACATTATCATCTTTCGTTTGCAACTCTCCCTTTGCGTACTTTAAAGCTGCTACGTCAGCAATCGGCTCATCAGTTAGAATGGGGTTTATATTATTGGTTTTAAGGTCTTCAACCACTCTCCATCCACCGCTTTTGAATATTAAAGCCTCACAATCTGCAAGAGCAGTAATCAAATTTGAATGTCCGTGTCCGTGTGCATGACCTTCGCCTTGGTGATGTTCTTCGTGATGATTTTGTCGCTTGTGATTTGTAAAGGTATTTTCACGAACTTCTTTGTGTGAAATACTATCGTCTTCTATTGTATAAACAATAAAAGCATTGCATCTGCCGACATGACCGGTAACCATTACTTCATCGTCTGTTGCTACTGCAATTTTCATTTTAATAATCCTTTCCTTTAAGAGTATCTGATATTCTGATGGCTTTACCGTTAAGAATTCCGTCAGCAATTTTCTTCCTGGCAGAATGAACTATCCTGCCGAATGTTGCGCGGGATATTTTCATTTTTGCCGCGGCATCTTCGTGAGATAAACTCTGATGATCAGCTAATCTTATAGCTTCAAGTTCATCATCTTCCAGCAATATTTCCTCAAGTTCAAACATTGGTATTCCACGAGGCTTGAAGTAATATGCGGCAGGATTGCAGTTAATTCTTCTTCTTTTCTTGGGTCTTGCCATTTTACATGTTTGTTTAATTGTGAGCATATGCTCATAACAAAAATAAGGATTTGATTTATAAAATCAAACTTGCGTTTTTATACATGTAATTGAAATAGTTCAAAAAATGAATTGGAAGTAGCCTTTACCGATATGTTTGGTTGCAGCGGTTAGAAGTATTTTTATTCAGAATAAATTTATTTACTAAAACGAAAAAAAACATATGATTTAAGAAATCATAAATACTGCAACTTATAATGCCTTGCTGTGTTATATGTTTGGCTCAAAGAATTATTACTTATAAATTTCAATATTAAATAACAAATTTTCAATATTTTGAGCGAAGCTTTAATGAAAACTGAATCCCGCTGTCCCTGGCCCTTAGAAGATAAGTTAATGATAAAATATCACGATAAAGAATGGGGAGTTCCACTGCATAATGACAGAAAATTATTTGAATTTTTAATACTTGAAGGGTTTCAAGCCGGATTAAGCTGGCGAACAGTTCTTCATAAAAGAGAAAACTTCCGCAAAGCATTTGATAACTTCGATTTCAATAAAGTTGCTGAATATGATAAAAGGAAAATAAACTCGCTGTTAAAAGATGAAGGTATAATCCGCAACAAACTTAAAATCGAAGGTGCAGTAAAGAATGCCAAAACATTTTTACAGGTTCGAAAAGAGTTTGGAACTTTTGACAAATACATCTGGAATTTTGTAAACGGGAACCCTATTCAAAACAAATTTAAATCATTAAAAAAACTTCCCGCCAAAACTGAATTATCCGATTTTATCAGTAATGATATGAAAAAACGAGGGTTCACTTTTGTAGGTTCAACAATAGTTTATGCTCACATGCAAGCGACCGGAATGGTTAATGATCATTTGGTGAGCTGCTATCGATATAATGAAGTAAAACAATCCTTGATATATAAATAATTATCCATGTCCAATTTTATCTTTTATAGAATAATGCTATTACGACCAGATTCCAATTTTTACCTGTAAAAGATTCAAAGAGGACTCATTTTTCGAAATTAGAAGCTATTATGATATATAACTTGACAGTAATCCTTTGGCACAAATATGGACATTAGAATAGAGGATATAAACATCTACATAGCGCCCACCGCGTGTAGTATCCGATTTGAAAGCCCGGACGACACACCGGGTTTTCTTTTATATTTGCTGTTCTAATCACTTACAGTTAGTATCATTTGATACTATTTTAGAAGGAGCATTTTCTTCGTTTGAACAAAACCCCCGACTTGCAGTTTATAAAGGTAAACACCGCTCGGCAGATTGCTTCCGTTAAAGTTAACTTCGTAAACACCAGCAGCTTTTTCTTCATTTACCAAAGTTGTTATCTCTTGTCCCAGTTGATTGAAAACCATCAACTTAACAAACTCTGAATTTTGCAGAGCATAAGAGATGATTGTGGATGGATTAAATGGATTCGGATAATTTTGTAACAGTTGAAAATTATTTGCAAGAATTTTTTCTTCATCAGGCATTTCAACCGATACCACATTAGAATCCGATGGATAAAATGTATATGCAACTCCGCCCTTATCAAACCACGAATGTGACAGATCGCTTTTATTAAAGATATACGAATAGCCATTTAATTTTGCCGGATCATGAACAATCGGTCTTCCATCTGATGTAAATCCGGCAAGCATCATTAAATGACCTTCATATAATGGTAGACCGACAGACATAGCAATCCGACCTCCGTTTGCAAGTACTTCCCTCGCCTGACTCCAGGTGCGATATCGTGTAACAGCACCATCCAATCCAAATTCAGATGCATTTTGAACCACCCTTGGCCAGATTCCAAACATCTTATAATAAGGATCATATGTATCCAGGGCAAACAGGTACGGATCAACACTGATATTATAACTTCTAAGA
>JALHTS010000135.1 GCA_022865965.1 Ignavibacteriaceae bacterium | reverse complement strand
TGATTTCGGAATAAGAGGTATTCGTGGTTGTTTTGCAAATGAAAAAGTAAGCTGCTCAAACCACGATTCATTTGAATCAACCATTCCAAGTATTTTATTCCATAATTCTACTGGCGGGCCGAATTCATTCCAATCAACTACCAGAACTCTTACTCCACGGCGTCGCATTTCACTAATTAGTTTTTCATAATTTTTGTCTAAATGTTGTAGATAATCCAGCGGCACACCTTCTTCCTGAGTTCTGCCACGAGTACTCATTCTTCTATGGCACTCTTCAGGAGAGACTTTTAAATAAACAAAAATATCAGGTGGCATAATATCACGACTCATATTTCTGAAAACATCAACATACAACTCATATTCTTCTTTTGTCATAAATCCCTGTTCCATGGCGGTAGTAGCAAAAACAGTATCACCATAAATGGGTCTATCCTGAATAACAATAATTCCTTGCTCTCCCCAAGCAAGTTCAACCGCTAAACGGTGTTGCTCATATCTTTGACACAGCATAAACATCTGCATTTCGAAGCCACCGCCGGTATTTTTTCCAGTTTTTAAATCTTTATAATAATGCGATAGGAAATGCGCAAATTTTTGAGAATGAGTCGGTTCTTCAAGTACTTTAGTTTTTCTTCCTCTCGAACTGGAAGTAGAAGCTATAGCATGGCAGGCATTTGTTTTTCCTGCTCCAATATTTGCATCCACTGTAATAAAAAGTCCTTCTTTTCTACTGTTACTCATTTTATTTGTTTCTCCAGGTCTTATAATGAAATAATTAAAAAATATTTTTTATACTCAAAATCAACATAGTCAATTTGTAACCAGAAATTTTTAAACAGAAACTTAATAACTAACTTACAAATAATAATCAAATATGATTTAACAGTCTTCACTTTGATATTCTAATTTTTTTATCAGTTTATTCTTAATCTCATCATTTAAGAATGCCGCTCTTAAAGCATTTTTGTTACAAATTTGAAAATCCGATTTTGTCCAACCGAATGTTTCGTGAAGTTTTTGATATTCATCAGATAAAGAAATATTTGACAGTGTACGAGCATCTGTATTAATCCCAACAGATATACCAGATTTGTAAATCTTATGTATTGGATGACTTTGATAATTTTCAAAAACATTTGTTTGAATATTACTGGTTGGACAAACTTCAAGGTGAATATTTTTTTCTTTTAATATTTTCATTAAATCGGAATCTTCTATACATCTTACTCCATGTCCGATCCTTGATGGTTTCAAATATTCAAGTGTTTCATAAATGCTCTTTGGACCTTTAGCCTCACCGGCATGCGATGTACAGAAAATAGAATTTTCACGAGCAAATTCAAAAGCTTTAATATGATTATCTATTGAAAAACCAGCTTCATCTGCAGCCAGGTCAAATCCAGCTACAGTAGTATTTTTAAACTTATGGACAAGCTTAACCGTATCTAAACTCTGCTCCTCTGAAAAATGCCTTAGAGTACATAGAATTAAACGTGCTTCAATACCTGTCTTTGCAATTGCCTTAATTGCTGAATCATCTACAATTCTAACAACCTCTTCAGAGTTAAGTCCATTTTGCAAATGCAATAGAGGCGCAAATCTTATCTCTGCATAAATTACATTATCTTCTTTAAGTTGTTTAAATAAATCATCTACCACAAATCTCAAATGTCCTTCGGTCTGCATTAACGCAATTCCCTGAGAAGCTCGTTTAATATATTCAGCAAGATTTGCACATTTCGGAGGCGCAATGAAATTATGATAATAATCCTCTAAAGAAATACTAGAATTAATTTTATTAACTACTTCAAAGCTTAAGGAGCAATCAAGATGCAAATGAAGTTCAACTTTAGGAATGTTTTTATAATTCATCGAGCGTTAAATTAAAACAGTTATAATAATATGCAAAAAAATACCGCTATGAGTTTACCTCATAGCGGTTGATAAGAAAATTATTAAATTATTAATTAAAAATATACCTCAAGCCAATTTGCATTTGCCACCTTGAGAATAAACTAGGATCATCAATAAATGTTTCTTTCACATTTGTGTCAAATTTGAACGTAGGTTCACCGCTACTGTCAAAATCAACAAGTTGAAGTGGGGATGTTGCTCTAGTGTCCGCAACTTTTCTTATACCCCAGCTGGGACTGAGTAAATTTGGTACATTAAGAATATCCAAACTTAATTGGAACGTATGATTTTTGCCTCCTAATGGAAATGAAAAATCCTGCAAAATTCTTAGATCGAGATTAAAGTACCAAGGATTTATAAGTCCATTTCTCTCAGCGATTTTACCTCTGTTTTTACTCAGGTAACTGTCTTGTTCAATAAATGCATTAAACGCTGTCCATTGTGCATCGGCAGTGGAAGCATCTGCAAATTTAATTTCGCTTTCATTTCTAGGTATATATATAAGGTCGTTTCCACCTACTCCGTCACCGTTAACATCACCGGAGTAAATAAACGAATATCGGTTTCCACCAGTAGTAATAAATCTGTTACCTTCCGCAACCTCTAAAAATAAGCCGAAACTGGTGGCAAAGGAACTATTCCAATTATGTTTGTATGTAGCACCGCCGATTATTCTGTGACGTTGACCAAACTGAGAATAACCTAATTCGGGATTATTTGGATCTCCTTGTACAGGATTCCCTTCATATACATATTGAGCTATCTCAGTTGTTGTCATTGTATTTTTAGCTTCAGTAAAACTATACGATAAAGTAGTAAATAAACCGAATTCGAATACTTTTCTCAGCTGAGCAGTAATATTTAGTGAATATCCCTTATCATTATTATCAATTATATATGCACCACCTCCAAAACCAGTATCTGAGATAGAGTTATTAAAATAGGGCCGACCATCGTTTAAAGTTCCTACAGGTTTCCCAAGATTTGCATTTCGTACATAAATAGAATTGATATCTTTACCATAAAGTACTTCCAAAGTTCCAGTTAAATCCCAAGGAAGTTTTTGATCTAAAGCTAAATTTGTAGTCCATACCTGCGGCCATTTAAAGTCGTTAGCCATAGCATTTAAATTATCCGACTGCATAAGTACTGAATTGTCTTGCGTAGGAATCTTGTCGCCTGTCGGATTATAAACCGGGTGAAAAAGATTAGGATTAAGACCAGGATTCGAGATATTATTTCCGACCCATACAAATGGAAGCCGACCAGTAAATATGCCTGTACCGCCTCTTAACTGAGTCGAACGGTCTCCGGATACATCCCAATTAAAACCAATCCTTGGAGAAAACAATAGAGTTGGATCTGGTAATTTACTTTGATCCACCGTTTCCGGCTTGTCATTTTCATCAAGTAAAAGTAGACTTCTTGACCAAGGATTATCAACCGGGTCGGTAATGTACATCGGGAGATCCACACGTAATCCAAATGTTAAACTAAATTTATTAGATACTAAGAATTCATCTTGGGCATAAAATGCTAACTGTCCAACTTCAATAAATTCTCCTTTAAATGGCTCTTTAGGGTCAACGATAAAACTTTCAAAGTCTTGGGGATTAGCTGGATCTGTTGCATCAAAGAAGGCTTCCAATGACTCAAATGTAGTACCACCCGGCCAGGTATTAAAGCCCATAAAGCCGTAACGGAATAGATTAAATGAATTAAAGAAATCAAAATATTCAAAAGTAGCTCCGGCTGTAAGGACATGATTTCCTAAATAATAGCTAAAGTTATCCGTAATTTGAAGAACGTTTTGATCAAGGATATTATGAATTGAAAATGGTTCATGACCAATTGTTGTATAAGTAATACCTCCCTCAGCAATTTCTATTGTTGGGTAAGGATCGCTAAATGGCTCGCGGAAATCTCTAAATATATTATAGCTAACAAAAAATCTATTAGAGAATGACTCGCCCCGACTGTTTAATTCAAGAGCTAATGAGTTGAGTTCATTATTCATCTTATAGCCGGAATTCTGGAAAGGCAAAGTATTTTGATTTGGCCCACGTCCGGTATTGTTGTAACTAATTGCAAACGGATGAGGCGGTTTTTGCCAATCAGCATTCAGGAAGTTATATCTGAATGAGAGATTATTATTTTCGTTAACATTCCAGTCTAGTTTGACAAGAATTTTTTCATTTTTAGTTTCATGAATAAATCCCTGGTACGGTCCGGGATCATATCCATATACAGAAATCATTCTTTGTCTTATCGAATCCATAATAGAACTTTGGACCCTGCTAACACCCGGTGCATTATTGCTCGGATCACTGTCAGTATCAGCAGAAAATGCATCAGAACCCGGATCTTCTCTTCTAACAATCTC
>JALHTS010000134.1 GCA_022865965.1 Ignavibacteriaceae bacterium | reverse complement strand
CGTGACTCAAAAATAATTTATGCTGCATCACAAGGTCCTCTTTGGGGTCCCGGCGGTGAACGCGGTTTATATAAATCTACGGATTACGGGACAACCTGGGATTCTGTTCTTTACATCAGCGAAAATACAGGTGTAACAGATATTGTAATGGATCCGCGAAATCCAGATGTTCTTTATGCTGCATCTTATCAAAGAAGAAGACACGTATGGACTTTACTAAACGGTGGTCCTGAATCGGCAATTTATAAATCAACAGATGCAGGCAAAACATGGAATAAATTAAAAAGCGACTTACCCTCCGGTGATGTAGGAAGAATTGGTTTAGCTATTTCACCGGTTAATCCAGATTATGTTTATGCAATAATTGAAGCGGATTACGACAACAGCGGATTTTACAGAACAACAAACCGTGGTGCAAGCTGGGAAAAGATGAGCGATTATAAAAATGTAAGCGCTCAGTACTACTCAGAAATTTTCTGTGATCCCGTTCAGTTGGATAAACTTTACATCCTCGATACTTTTTCCAAAATAACTGAGGATGGCGGAAAAACATTCACAAGAATATCTACTAAAGGAAGACATGTTGATGACCATGCCTTCTGGATAAATCCAAACAACGCTAATCATTTTCTCATTGGCGGCGACGGCGGTATTTATGAAACTTTTGACGGCGCACAAACTTTTCATTTTAAAGATAATTTACCAATCACACAATTCTACAGAGTAAGCGTTGATAACCATGAACCTTTCTATCGTGTAATGGGCGGAACACAGGATAATAGCAGTATGATCGTTCCCTCGCAAACAATAAATGAAGAAGGAATTGTTAACGCTGATTACATTCCTCTTGTCGGTGGTGATGGATACGAAGCGCTTACTGATCCTGAAAATCCAAATATAATTTACTGCCAGTGGCAGTATGGCGGACTGACAAGATACGATATGCAAAGCGGTGAATTACTCAGTATAAAACCGCAGGAAGGAAAAGATGAAGAGCCTTACAGATGGAATTGGGATACTCCGCTTATTATTAGTCCGCACGCTAATCGCTTGTATGCTGCTGCTAATAAAGTTTTCAGAAGTGATGACAGAGGAAATACCTGGAAGGTTATAAGTGATGATCTAACAAGCCAGGTAGATAGAAACAAACTTCCGATTATGGATAAAGTATGGAGCGTTGATGCTGTTGCAAAAAATGCTTCAACATCTTTTTATGGAAATATTGTTTCATTATCAGAATCACCTCTGGTTGAGGGTTTAATATACGCCGGAACAGATGACGGACTTATCCAGGTAACAGAAAATGGCGGAGAGAGCTGGAGAAAAATTGAATCATTCCCCGGCATTCCAGAAATGACTTATATAAGCTGCCTGTTTGCTTCACTTCATGATGCAAATACTGTATATGCTACGTTTGATAATCACAAACGTGCAGATTTTAAGCCTTACATTCTGATTAGTAATGATCGTGGTAAAAGCTGGAAATCAATAACTGGAGATTTAAAAGAACCGCAGGTTGTATATTCAATTGCTCAAGATCATGTAAAGCCCGATCTGTTTTTTATCGGGACAGAATACAGTGTGTTTTTCACAATTAACAGCGGCAAAAACTGGATTCAACTTAAAGGTGATCTGCCAACTCAAGCCGTAAGAGATCTTGATATTCAGAAACGAGAGAATGATCTTGCCCTTGCCACATTTGGAAGAGGATTTTACATTCTTGATAATTACGCTCCGCTCAGAGAAATCAATGAACAAACTCTGGAAAAAGAAAATTATAAACTCTTTCCTGTTAAAGATGTTTTGATGTTCATTAAACGAAGTGCAACTTTTGGCTCGCTTGGTTCTTCATACTTTAAAGCAGATAATCCCCCATTCGGTGCAGCTTTTACTTACTTTATTAAAGAAACTCCGAAAACTTTGCTGGAACAAAGAAAAGAAAAAGAGAAAGAACTTATAAAAAATAATCAACAGGTTTATTACCCTTCTTGGGAAGATTTGCGTAATGAAGATAGAGAAGAAAAACCTTATCTGTTCTTTACAATTACTGACGAAGACGGAAATATTGTTCGCAAATTAAAGACTGAAGCAAAATCGGGTATAAATAGATTTACCTGGGATTTAAAATATGCTTCAACAAATCCTGTTAAAAAAGTAACAGACGAAAATGCGAGCGGATTTCCTGTTATGCCGGGCAAGTATAAAGTAACGATGTCGGTGTTTGCAAATGGTCTTTTAAGTGATGTGGCAGGTCCTGTTGAATTTGAAGCAAAAGTTCTTAACAACGCAACTCTTCCTGTTGAAGATAGAAATCAATTGGTTGCGTTCCAGGAAAAAATATATGAGTTAAGCCGGGCAGTAAATGGTGCAATTGAATCTGTTAATGATTTGAGCACAAAGATTGAAATTATTAAAACCGCATTGCGTCAAACTGAAAACGCGCCACAGGAATTGACGGAGAAAGCAAACATAATTCTTCAGAAGAACAAGGAGCTCTATACTCTTCTTGTTGATGATGAAACAATAAGCAAAAGAAATGAGCCGACAAAGCCGACAATTTCCGGAAGATTGAGTGAAGTAACTTATGGAATGTGGCAAACAACATCTGCGCCGACCTTAACATATAAAAATAATTATCAGATCGCTGCAGGTGAGTTTAAAATTGTTTTGCGTGATTTACAGACTTTGTTAGATATAGAAGTAAAGAATCTTGAAAGTGAGATGGACAAACTCAAATCGCCCTGGACTCCGGGAAGAATTCCGGATTGGAAGGAATAACAACACTTTTTAGGGAGCAGAATTAATTTGTTCTGCTCCTTTTTCATTCCCCATGCTGCCAGCAAAAATCACTTCCCTCATCTGATTTTCTTCGGCATCTCTTACCGCTATTTAAAGTTGCCTTACAGCGATTGTCCTTTCTTCTCTTTTGTACAGGCTTAACTACCTTTGATGTTTTCACGGTAGAAGATGAGGAT
>JALHTS010000133.1 GCA_022865965.1 Ignavibacteriaceae bacterium | reverse complement strand
GATTTTAGAAAGGTAACTTAACAGTCTGCTGTTTGTATCATTAACGCGAATAACTTCCGCTTTTTCATTTTTGTTCAGTTCAGAAATTGCAACCGCAATTTTATGCTTTGGCAGTTTTCCTTTTCTATTTGGAATCGGATAGCCGTGCGGATCTGTTTCTGGATAATCCAGATATTCTTCAATTCTATTTATCAATTCATCAGATGAAGAGTGTTCAAGTTTTTCGGCTTCATCATGGACTTTATCCCACGGCATTCCAAGAATCCGGTTAAGAAAAGTCTCCCAGATTCTGTGACGCCTTACCATATTCTTTGCGTAGTTTTCGCCTTCAACAGTAAGCTTTATGCCTTTATATTTTTTGTAAACGACTAAACCATCTGTTGAAAGCTTGCGGAGCATATCTGTAACAGCCGCATTTGAGATGTCCAGAGTATCGGCAATTAGATTCGGTTTTATTTCACCATCTTCATTCCTGAATTTGTAAATTGCGCTCAGGTAATCTTCTTTTGAAATATTTTTCATTTAAGCCTGGTATAAAATATATTTAAGTGCGCTTAAATTTAGAAAAGATCGAGATAAAAGGCAAAGTCGATAATCCTTGCTTATGATGTCTTCTGCTACTTAGTTTAAATCACAGCATCTAACATCCATTCTTATTGACTTTGTGTTTTAACTGAAGATTAGGTTAATTTGCAGGCGCTTTTTTAAAAACTGTACGAAAATCAAGGAATTATGTCAAAAAATATTGTAATTGTTGAATCCCCGGCTAAAGCTAAGACTATTGAAAGTTATCTTGGTAAAGACTTTTTAGTTACATCAAGCTACGGACACATTCGGGATCTTGTAAAAAAAAACAAGGGTGTTGATATTGAAAATAATTTCATGCCGGTCTATAAAATTCCCGAAGATAAAAAGAACGTTGTAAAAGAATTAAAGAAGATCACACAAAAAGCTCAGACAATCTGGCTTGCAACTGACGAAGACCGCGAAGGTGAAGCGATATCCTGGCATTTAAAAGAAGCTCTTGAACTTCCCGAAGAAAAGATCAAACGAATTGTATTCAACGAGATAACAAAAAATGCTGTGCTAGAATCAATTGCTAATCCCAGAAACATTGATATGAATCTTGTTAATGCACAGCAGGCAAGAAGAATTCTTGATCGTTTAGTTGGGTTTGAATTATCGGCCGTGCTCTGGAGAAAAATAAAATCAAAACTTTCGGCAGGAAGAGTTCAATCTGTTGCAGTCAGATTAATCGTTGAACGCGAAAGAGAAATTGATGCTTTTGTCCCCGAGTCACGTTTCAAAGTTATTGCACAGTTTATTGTTGAGGATGAAAACGGTAAGAAGAATGAATTAAAAGCAGAACTTCCGGGATATCTTAAAACAGAAAAAGATGTTGAGAACTTTTTAAATAAGTGTAGTGATGCAAAGTTTACGGTTGAAAGTGTTGAGAAAAAACCTTTTAAGAAAACTCCCGCACCACCTTTTACAACTTCAACTTTGCAGCAGGAAGCAAGCAGAAAGTTGAGATT
>JALHTS010000018.1 GCA_022865965.1 Ignavibacteriaceae bacterium | reverse complement strand
TGGAAACTTGTTGAGTGGCAGTTGAATGATCCGAATAGTGTTGGGGAATGGATAAGCGATGGCTTATTAACCGGTTTATATTTTAGAATAGACAGCTATCAGCTTACTAAAACAACCGAAAGCAGTGTATCCGGTGTATTATATTTTGATGAACTCAGAGCAGTTAAAAAAATAGTCGGAACTACTGGCATTGAAGATTCCGAAAAGTTAATTCCAAAAGACTTTGTGTTGTACCAAAATTATCCAAATCCGTTTAACCCGGTCACGATAATAAGTTATCAGTTACCGGTGAGTAGTAATGTAACGCTTAAGGTTTATGATATTCTTGGAAAGGAAGTTGCCATACTTGTTAACGAAGAAAAACCAATGGGCAGTTATGAGATAACCTGGAATGCATCATCCGCCGCAGGCGGACTGCCAAGTGGAGTTTATTTTTACAGATTACAAGCAGGCTCATTTGTGCAAACACGCAAGATGATTTTGTTGAAGTAAAACTATCTTTAATTTATTTATCACGCCCAGGCTAATGAGAGTTGACCGGCGGTTGATATTTTCTAATAGTGCATTTTTTTTTCTTGATATTAAAAACATCATTAAATGTTTTAATTTAATTACTTCTTTTAAAAATCTTTTTTAATCAATATTTGCCCTTCCTGCCACTAAAATTAGACCCAAAACACAAAATTTAATTAAATAAATGTATGGTTTACTATTCATTATGTAAAACAAACTTGACAATATGTAAAATATAGCATATATTGCTAATGAAATTAATATCTATAAAAAATGATCAAATAAAGTGAAAACCAACTTAAGAAAATATCGATTTGAAAACGGAGAACTAAGTCAGCAGCAGCTTGCTGATATAGTAAAAGTATCTCGACAAACAATTGTTGCCATAGAGCGAGGTGACTATAATCTTTCTGTCAAACTTGCATTGCTATTGGCGAGAAAATTAAATACTACGGTAGAAAACCTTTTCCAACTTGAGGAGAAAGACTATGTTTAAAAAAGATCCAATCTTTTGGCTGGCGACATTTATTTTCGTATCTGCTATAGTCATTTATGGTTTAACACAAAATCAATTATGGCTATTCTTGTTAGCCGGATCATATTTACTGCGACCAACATTAGCTTCTCTAAATATTGCAAAATCTTTGGTTGATGAACGTCAAATGAGCATCCAATACCGCTCGGGAAATATTGCATTTGCTGTTATGATAATAGCCTGCATTATTATGGCGGTCTATCAAAGCAGCAAAGATGATCATAGCTGGGAATTCTTTAATGCCATTGTCATTATCGGTTTAGCTGCTAAGGCTTTATCAAATGTTTTTTTAATTGGGAATTACCGTGAGTCGGGAACAAAAATAATTATTGCGGTGGGTTTAATGTTCGTTCTATTTGCTTCATTGGAAAACGGATTCTCGATTGGGACACTTATGGAATCGACTCCGGGATTAGCGATCGTAGGCTTAGGCTGGCTGTCAAAAAAATTTCCAAGAACGATTGGCGGAATTATTCTCGCTGTAACTGTCGTGCTTTCCATTTTTATTCTAAGTAGAGGATTC
>JALHTS010000132.1 GCA_022865965.1 Ignavibacteriaceae bacterium | reverse complement strand
ACCACCTAATAACCAAATACCACCTAAATCTGTTAAGTCTGCAATTTCAAATGTTTGAAGGGTGTCAGCGACTTGTTTATGAAGATATACTTTAACTCCGCCGCTTGTAGCAGTGTAATAACCGCCAGTCACAATTTCTTTGTTGCCGTCATTATCTAAATCGACAACTTGAGCACTCTTAAAAGAGTTATCGCCTATACCAGTTTGAACTGGTAAAGTTTCCCATATACCACCCTGATATCTGATTGCATATATTGATCTGGTTTCAGACCAAGTCCATAAATATATGTAGTTATCAAGAACTGCAATATCCCATTTATTTCCTGTGCCCTCTAAATCCGGAAAATCGATTCCATTGGCTTCAAAAGTCCATGTTTCTGTTCCATCTGCAAAATCAGGAATATCGCTTACTGAAATAACGCCAAAATGATAATCGCCTGTACCAGCTCTTCTGTCAGCGAAAATAATTTCTTCATCACCATCCTCATCTATGTCTTCGATGATTATTTTCACTGGTCTAACCTCAGTATTATTTTTATCAACAATGGTAGTATATGCATTTGGTAAATATCCGCCTATACCATCAAAAACTCCCATAGCATCACTGCCATCACCCGTATATTCATAAACTAAAATTCTTGGTGGATTAGGATTTATTGATGGATCTAAAAAATTAGCCGGAGCCCAATAAATTTCGGGCTTACCGTCTTTATCCAAATCACCCCAGGCTAATGCAGGCCAGGTATTTTGCTGTGGAATATTTGTATCAGTCATCCAGACCATTTCCCAATCAGTGCCGTTCCACTCAAATTTGTACAGTCTTGGAATTAATTCTTCAGGTCTGTCAACCATATTTGTATTGCAAGCATAAATTTCCAGCTTACCATCGCCGTCAAAATCAACACCAGCAACAAGTCCTCCAAATCCGCCAATTTCCCAGGTTTCAGTAGGAAGAGAAAAAACTCTTGTGAAATCTTGTTGAGCAAAAATTTGGGTTAAGGAAAGAAGGGAAAAGATAATAACTAATGATAAAAGTCGATTCATACGACCTCCTTATATTTATATGAGTTATTTATTTAGATTACTTATTAGTAGTAATTTACTTGGTGACTAATTTACAGGATAAAAGATATTCTTTCAAATAATTTCTATCTTTTTTACAAATAAAAGAACTGTCATTATTTTATATTCAGCAATAAAGTGATATCGAATGATTTTAGAATTTATAAGTTCAAAATTCTATTTGAATTCAATTGCTTTTCGCACAAATCCATCTGCTTCCTTTAATCTTTTTTGGGCTTCATTGTAATCAACATTAGCTTTAATCATAACAAGAGCGGTTTTTACGTGTCCTTTTGCTTTTTCCAAGTATATTGTCGCTTCTTCATAAGATAAGCCGGTAATAGTCATAACAATTTTTTTAGAACGCTCAACAAGCTTTTTGTTAGTCATTTGAAGATCAATCATCATATTTTCATATACTTTACCCATTCGTATCATTGATGCGGTAGTAAGCATATTTAAAACTAATTTTTGAGCAGTACCGCTTTTCATTCGTGTTGAGCCCATAACAACCTCGGGTCCAACATAAGGACAAATAGCAATGTCAACTTCTTTTATATCAAAATCTTTACGAGGATTAGCAGTAACAAAAAGAGTTTTGGCTCCTAATTCTTTTGCCTTTTTCACTGCACCAACCACATAAGGAGTTCTTCTGCTTGCAGCAATTCCGCAAATAACATCTTTGTCGGTTACTTTAGCTTTCATAACATCTTTAGCACCGTTTTCTTCAAAGTCCTCAGCGCCTTCTTGAGCGCGAAACATTGCTTTTTTACCACCCGCAATATATCCTTCTATCATACCGTAGGGTGTTCCAAAGGTGGGCGGACATTCAGAAGCATCAATTACGCCTAATCTTCCGCTTGTTCCTGCACCGAAGTAGAGAAGTCTTCCGCCATTTTTTAATGCATGGACAATTGCATCAACTGCTTTTTCGATGTATGGCAATTCTTTTTCGACTGCGAAAGGAACAATTTTATCCTCTTCATTAATTATCTCAAGAATTTCAAGAGTTGATTTTGCATCAATCTCAATAGAACTTGGATTTCTCTGTTCCGTAGTAAGTTTACTTATTTCCTCGAAGATTGCACGCGGGTTATCTGTGGTTTTCATAATCAAGAAGCTAAAATTTGTGATGTAAATAACTTTTAAAAACTTTTTTCTCAAATATAGCAGTAATTGTTAAAACTTACCTTTGGTAATTCTTTAATTACTCTTTAACATAACTTATATTTGGGGTGAAATATTTTTTAGCTATTGAAGTTACTCAGGATTTGTGTTTAACTAGCCCAAAATTAGAGATTAAGTGAGAATTATT
>JALHTS010000131.1 GCA_022865965.1 Ignavibacteriaceae bacterium | reverse complement strand
AATATCTTCAATCTTCATAGAAGCTTTCTTCAAGACTTTATTTATTGCATCAGCAGGAGCTGTTGTAAATTCTACAGGAGCCTTTGCAATCGAACTTTGAGCAATGATTTCAACAAGAGGTTTAAGTCCTAACTCTTTTGCTTTATCTTCACTCATAATCAATAAAGCTGCTGCTCCGTCATTAATACTTGAAGCGTTAGCCGCAGTAACTACTCCATCTTTTTCAAAAACAGGTTTTAATGTTGGAATTTTTTCAAACTTTACACGCTCAGGCTCTTCGTCTTTATCTACTATTGTATCCCCTTTTCTAGATTCAATTTTTACCGGAACAATTTCTTCTTTGAATCTTCCCTTTCCAGTAGCTTCTATTGCACGTTTGTAACTGTTTATAGCAAATTCATCGAGTTCTTCCCTCTTGAAAGAAAAGTCTTTTGCACACATTTCAGCACAACTTCCCATATGAATATTATTATAGACATCCCAAAGACCATCTAAAACAATTATGTCGTGTATTTGCCCGTGCCCAAGCCGATAACCGTTTCTTGCATTTAACAAAGCATAAGGAGTATTACTCATACTTTCCATACCTCCGGCAATTATAATGTCTGCATCGCCGTTTTGAATTGCTTGTTGAGCAAGCATAACAGCTTTTAATCCACTTCCACACATTTTATTTATAGTCATACATTCTGTTTTTTGTGGAAGCCCTGCATACAGAGCTGCTTGCCGACCGGGTGCTTGTCCTTGAGCTGTCATCAGAACATTTCCCATAATCACTTCATCAATAAGATTAACATCAATACCTGTTTCATCAACAACAGATTTAATTGCGATGCTGCCCAATTTAGCAGCACTCAAAGAAGCTAAATTTCCGCCAAACGATCCAATTGGAGTTCGTTTTGCAGATACAATTACTACTTTCTTCATATTGCTCTCCTGTAATGATTTATTCTTGGGTTAAAATTAAAGAAAAATATTTTAAGAATCCGAGGCGGAGATATGTTATTGAGGAATTATTGCAGATAATTCGGAAACTAAATTCCCGATAGATGTATTTAAGTTGATGTTGTTTTTGAGAGAATTACTTATCGTATCGATTTTATGTGTTACACCCGTTAGTTCAATATCAGGAAATTTTGAGTTAAATTTTTGAAGTGTTTCGAGATGATCGCTGAAAAAATATTCATCATAATTATTACGATAACGGTGCAGATCATTCAACCAGGTAATAATCATTTTTATAATCAGTTTAAACTGAGTTTGATCCTGATTTTCAACAATCTCAGCAAATTCTGAAAATGCCGAGTGAAATCTTTTCCCGAATGAAAATCTTAATATCCGGATTGTTCTTTCTCTTAAGTCCTCGAAATCATTTTCAATAAGTTCTAATGCTGAAGTAACCGATCCGGCAGCAAACGGGACAACTTTTTCTGCAATCGATTTTTCCACATCAAAATATTTAAACAAAATATCAATAACATCATCATTACTTAAAGGAGCGAAATTTAGAATCCAGCATCTCGATCGGATTGTTTCCCTTAATCTTTCAGGATATGCCGTACATAAGATAAATATTACGCCTGAAGGCGGTTCCTCAAGATTTTTAAGCAGTGCATTTTGTGATTCTTCATTCATAAGATGAGCATCGGAGATAAGGATAATTCTATATTTAATATCCCCAAAGCTTATTGAGAGAAATTTATTTATATCTCGAATACTACTGATCTTTATGTTTTTTGTTTTAGGTATGTTGACTTTATAAAAAGGATTGACTGATTTTTCACTTAACTCTTTCTTAACGACTTCAATTTCTTCTT
>JALHTS010000130.1 GCA_022865965.1 Ignavibacteriaceae bacterium | reverse complement strand
ATTCTTATCAAGATCAATTAGTGTAACATCCATTCCAAGATCAGCGGCAAGAAAAGCAGCGGCGTATCCGCCAGGTCCGCCACCGATTACTGTAAGTTTTATTTTTTTGCTCATAATAAATCCTTTAGAAAAATAGAACGCGGATGACACGGGTTTAACGGATTTCCACTGATCTGCGAAAATCAGCGTTATCCGTGTTCTATTGGTTTATAATAATCTAAGAGGCTGTTCAAGTGCTTCAACAACAAATCTCAAGAACCTAATCGCATCTGCACCATCAATAATTCTGTGATCATAGGAGAGTGACAGTGGCAGCAATAATCTTGGTTCAAAAACTCCAAAACCATTCCAAACAGGCTCTAAAGCTCCGCGCGAAACTCCGAGTATCGCCACTTCAGGCGAGTTAACAATTGGAGTAAAGTATGTTCCACCAATTCCGCCCAAATTTGAAATTGTGAAACATCCGCCTTGCAAATCATCTAATCCAATTTTTTTATTACGTGCTTTTTCAGCAAGCGCGTTCATCTCAACAGAAATTTCTGTTAGCGATTTTTTATCAACATTTTTTATAACAGGAACAATCAATCCAAAATCTGTATCAACAGCAACGCCAAGATTAAAATATTCTTTGTAAATAATTTCCTTCTTCTCCATATCAATACTGGAATTGAACTGCGGAAATTCCTTTAATGCCTCAACAATTATTTTTACAAGAATTGCCGTAACGGTTAATTTGGTTCCACTTTTTTCATTTTCTTTATTTAATTCTTTTCTGGTTTTCTCAAGTAGAGTAATATCTGCTTTATCAAACTGAGTCACATGCGGAATCGATGCCCAGGCATAGCTAAGATGGTCTGCCGTCTTTTTACGGATGTTTGTCATCTCAGTCTTTTTAATTACGCCAAACTTGGTGAAATCCGGAAGTGATTCCGACTTGATATTTAAACCTGTTCCGCCGCCTTTGGCGTAAGACTCATGTAATTTCTTGGAGTATGCTTTAACATCATCCATAGAAATTCTGCCGTTAGACCCTGAGCCAGGAACTTTATTTATATCAACACCAATCTCGCGCGCAATCCTTCTAACTGAAGGAGCGGCAGGTGCGGCACCTTTTAATATTGGCGGCTGATCATCTAATTCCATTGGCTGGATTGATGGACGCTCTCCGGTTGGGATAGGAACAGTTTCTTTTTTCGCTGATTGTCTGGTTGTTTCTTTAGCTTCATCTTTATTTTCAATTTTTGTTTCAACTGATTCAACATCAGCCGCTTCCACTTTAATAATTACTTGCCCAACCTTCGCTTTATCACCGGATTTAATTAAAACTTCAACAACTTTCCCTGCAACAGATGATGGAACTTCAATTGTGGCTTTATCAGTTTCTATTTCAAGTATAGCTTGATCAACTTCAATCACATCTCCAACTTTTACCAAAACATTAAGAACATCTGCAGCTTCAATATTTTCTCCAAGTTCCGGAAGATAAAAGTCTACAATCTCTTTTTTGAAGAGTGATTTGGTTATTGGCGTTGCTTTGTACTCAACTTCCGGTTCAGTTTTCACTTCGGAAGTTTTGTTGTCTTTCTTAATCCCGCTCTCACTCTTAATTTTACTCTCTACAATTTTACCTTCATCAACGATTAGAATGGTTGCGCCAACTTTAACTTTATCACCGACTTTAATTAAGAGATTTGTGATTTTTCCTTCCACGGTTGATGGAACTTCTATTGTAGCTTTATCAGTTTCAATTTCTAAAATTGCCTGATCTTTTATTACTGTATCGCCTTCACTTACAAGAACCGCAACCACATCAGCCGCTTCTATGTTCTCGCCAAGTTCCGGTAGTTTAAATTCTGTTGCCATTATAAAACCTTAAATCAATTTTCTGCTTTTTCTATTGCCACGACCTTCAGGTCGTGGAGAAGAATAAATTAAATAAATTGGCTTTAGCCAAAAAATATTGTTGGGCTAAAGCCCACAACTGTTTGTTTATCATATAACCACGACTTAAAAGTCGTGGCAATAAACATAGATTGCTTCGCTCAATGACATACTTGAACTATGTATTCATTGGATTTCTTTTGTTTGGATTTATGCCCAATTCTTTT
>JALHTS010000129.1 GCA_022865965.1 Ignavibacteriaceae bacterium | reverse complement strand
TGAAGAAGTGGTCTGAATGAAATAATTTTTGTATTCTCTCTTGAAGGATAAACTCTGTTTGTTAAAAAAACAACGAATAAATTTCTTTCCGGATCAGCCCAGATTGATGTTCCTGTAAATCCTGTATGACCGAAAGAATTTTTACTGAAAAGGTTCCCTGCAGAAGATCCTTTTTCTGATTTAGTATCCCAGCCCAATGCTCTTGAACTTTGATCGGATTGTTTTTTGGTAAACATCTCAATCGTTTTTTTATTAATAATTTTCTTTTTATTAAAACTGCCTTTGTTCATTATCATAGTCATAAACTTGCTTAAGTCATTAGCTGTTGAAAAAAGTCCTGCGTGACCGGCAACTCCATTTAACATTGCTGCGGTTTCATCGTGCACTTCACCCTGAAGCAATTTATTTCGCCAGTTGTTATCAATCTCCGTTGGTGCACAATATTTTTTCAGCGAATCATTCGGGTTGTAGAAAGTTAAATTCATTCCTAATGATTTAAAAATTTCTTTCCTGCAAAATTCATCTAAAGTTAAACCGGAGACTTTTTCGATAATCTTTCCCAGAGTAATTATTCCGAGATCTGAGTAAACCATTTGTGTCCCGGGTTCATATTCAAGTTCGGAGTTATATATTTCATCCAAAATAGAAGATTCATTTAATCCACGTCCGTAAAATTTTTTCCAGGCAGGTAAACCACTGTTATGAACAAGTAAGTTTTTTATGGTAATATTTTCTTTGTTATTAACTCCGAATTCAGGGATAAAACTTACTACTTTATCATCGAGATTAAATAAATTTCTATCAAAACAAATCATTGCGACAGTAGTGGTTGCAACAACTTTTGTAAGTGAGGCAAGATCAAATATTGTTTCATTGCTAATCGGCGTTGAATCTTCTTCATAAGAAAATTTTCCGTAAGATTTTTCAAGAAGAATTTCTCCATCTTTCCAAAACAGAAGTACTGCACCAGAAAATATTTTTTCTTTGATGGCATTATCAAATAATTCATCAACTCCTGAAAAATGATATTGTTTTGTCTGGTCTTCCTGTGCACTAAGGCATGAAGTGAAAATAAATGCAAGCAGGAAAAGAAACGTTATATTTCTTATCATAATTAGAATTTCATTTGTTTTGATTTCCGATTCAAATTTAACCAAATCCTTATCCTTTAAAAAGTTAAATGCGGAACTCATTCTAAATTATTATATTTAAGGCGAATAACTTATCAAGGTATGAGGATGAACAATTTAGAAAAATATTTTCTGAAATTCAGAAAAAATATTGTAGGACATGATTTTAAGTTTACAACTCCTTATGGAGAAAAAAAGCTAATTTATGCCGATTGGATTGCAAGCGGAAGAATGTATAAACCGATTGAAGAAAAAATGTGTGAAGTGTTCGGTCCGCTTGTGGGTAACACTCATACTGAATCTAGTTTAACCGGCACATCTATGACACTCTCATATCACGAAGCTCACGAAATAATTAAAAAACATTGCAACACGGGTAAAGATGATGTAATTATCACCGCTGGCAGCGGAATGACCGCTATGATTTGTAAGTTCCAAAGAATACTCGGATTAAAAGTTCCTGAACAGGTTAAAGACTACATAAATCTCACTGAAGAATTACGACCGGTTGTATTCGTTTCACATATGGAGCATCATTCAAACCAAACAACCTGGCTTGAAACCATTGCTGACGTTGTGGTTATTGATCCTGATGAAGACGGTTTCGTTGATGTAAATAGTCTAAGAGAAAAAATCATACATTATAAAAACAGAACATTAAAAATCGGTGCATTTACTGCGGCTTCAAATGTAACCGGCATTGAGCCCCCATATTATGAACTTGCAAAAATTATGCATCAGAATGGAGGATATTGTTTCGTTGATTTTGCCTGTGCAGCTCCTTATGTAAATATTGATATGCATCCTCCTGACCCTGAAGCAAAACTTGATGCAATATTTTTCTCTCCTCATAAGTTTTTAGGCGGACCCGGAACATCAGGAGTTCTGATTTTTGATTCTAAGCTTTACAAAAACAGAGTGCCTGATCTTCCCGGCGGTGGAACAGTCGATTGGACGAATCCATGGGGTCAGCATAAATTTGTTAATAATATTGAACTTCGTGAAGACGGCGGAACTCCTGCATTTCTTCAAACAATAAAAGCTGCTTTATGTATTAAACTTAAAGAAGAAATGGGTACAGATAATATTCGTGAGCGCGAAGAGGAATTAGTTAAAAAAGCTCTCAATGAATTACAAAGAATTCCAAAAGTTCATATACTCGCGAAGAATGCTTATCATCGTTTAGGTGCTATTTCGTTTTATGTTGAAGATATTCATTATAATTTAGTTGTGAAATTACTGAACGACCGATATGGAATTCAGGTAAGAGGCGGATGTTCCTGTGCAGGAACTTACGGACATAATTTACTGCACGTTGACCCTACAAGATCAAAGATGATTACAGATAAAATAGATCAGGGTGATTTTTCCGATAAACCCGGCTGGGTGAGAATATCAATTCATCCAACCATGACAGATGAAGAACTTAAAATTATCTTAGATGGGATCAGAGAAATTGTAGCGAATATTTCTGAATGGGAAAAAGATTACAGATATGATAAAACCAAAAATGAATTTTATCACATGTCCGTTGATGGTAGCGAGTTAGAAAAGATTAAGCACTGGTTTCAACTCACTACAACGGATCTTAAATAAAAAGCATATTCCATCCACTTGATTCTCAAATAACTATTAAGAGAGGAGAGTGCTCAAATGTTAACACTTGGGGCTTACGAAAAATGTAAAAGATATATAGAACAACATTCCAAAGAGACTGTTGAATCCCGAAAATACCGAATGATCTTTCCCTGCGTTGCCGTATCCAGAGAACCGGGTGTAGGTGCAAATACTGTTTGTGAAAAGTTGATCGATATCCTTCAAAGCAAAACAAAAGAACCTGAAGAAAACTGGGCTTACTTCAACCGTATGCTTCTCGAAAGAGTTCTTGAAGACGGAAAACTTCCCAAAGTAGTTAGTGAATATTTATCAGAGGACAAATACAGACATTTTAATGATGCTGTTTCCGAACTTCTCGGTCTTCGTCCTTCTGAATGGACAATACTTCAGAAAACAACAGAAACAGTTTTACAGTTAGGAAGAATGGGTAAAGTAATTATTGTTGGACGTGGTAGCGTAATGATAACATCAAAACTACCGAATGCATTTCAGGTAAGATTAGTAGCACCCTTAGAGAACCGTGTAATTCACACAATGAAGAAAAGATCGGTCAATCGGATTGCCGCGATGAAGCTTCTTGAAAAAGAATCTCTGGCGCGGAAAAAATATATCAAGTCTAATTTTCACAGAGATATCAACGATCCGACCTTGTATAATTTGATAGTGAATACCGGAAAATTCACTTATGATGAAGCAGCGGAAATAATTGCAATAGCAATAATGAAGAAATTTCCAAAGTGTTTTCTATAAACAAAAATCATATTAGAGAGTTGCTTTTAGACGCGATAATCCTGTTTTGCTGACAGGCAATTCTTTACCATTCTTAAGGATTAGTTTATAAGAATCGGTTTCCTGTTGTTCAAGATGCTGGAGGTAAGAAAGATTTATGATATAAGATCTGTGAATTCGAACAAATTGTGTTTCATCCAGATGATCTTCAAAATATTTCATTGTTTTTTGTTTGAGGAATTTTCCTTTATCTGAATGTATCATAACATAATCATCCTGTGCTTCTATCCATCTCATTTCATTTACAGGAATAATATTTATTTTACCGCCGTCCTTGATAACGACACGTTCGAGCGTCTCAATTTTTTTTTCGTGCTCAGCAATTATACTTCTAATTGAGTCTGCTTGCTTATACTTATCATCAAGAAGTTTTATTGCTTTTTTTAATGCCTGGTTAAATCGTTCTTCAGAAAATGGTTTGAGAAGATAATCAACTGCACTTACTTCAAATGCTTTTATCGCAAAGTGGTCATAAGCTGTTGTGAAAATTATAACCGGAGGATTTTCAATCAGCTCAAGCATTTCAAAACCGTTAAGTTTGGGCATTTGAATATCAAGGAAAATAATATCCGGTTTACGCGCGTTAATTTTTTTGATTGCGTCAAATCCGTTTGAGCACTCCGCAACAATTTCAATATTATCGTATCTTGATAAATAATTTTTAGAAATCTGTCTTGCCAGACTTTCGTCATCTATAATAATTACTTTTATATTGTCTTTCATATTCTTTCAAAATTTAGTATAAAATTCGTGTTTATTAGTGTCAAAAAATAGTCACGTATCTACTTGTCTGTATATAAGTTATACGAATTATCACGAATTATTTTCCAGAGGAATATAAATTGTTACTCTGAAAATATTTTCTTCTTTTTTTACTGCCATTAAATTATCCTGTTGATAGATCAATCTCAATCTTTCTTGAATATTATTTAATCCCAACCCCGTTCCTTTTTTATGTGATTCACCTTCAAAATTATTTTGTATTACTATTTTTAAGAACGAGTCCTGTTTTGCGCAGGATAAATTAAGTATAACTGTATCAAGCGTTTCATAAACAGCGTGCTTAATTGCATTTTCAAATAACGGTTGCAGTATCATACTTGGAATCTGAACTTTAACGCAATGTTCATCAACTTCCTCGACATATTCAAATTTATCTTCAAATCTTATTTTTTCTATTTCAAGATAGAGACGAATATTCTTTAATTCTTCATTAAGCGAAACAATCTGTCTGTCATTTGTAGCCAATGTATAACGAAGAAACTCCGCAAGTTTAATAATCATTTGTTTAGCTTTCTTCGGATCAATTTCCGTAAGAGCGCTCATTGAATTCAGGCTGTTAAAAATAAAATGCGGATTGATCTGAAATTTTAACGATCGCAACTCTGCTTCTGTAACGAGATTTTTTAATTCAGTTTCTTTTATTCTTCTTTCCTGAAATCCGGTATAATAAATTACAATGTAATAAAATGCGGTAAGTAGAAAGTAAGTAAAAATACCAAGCGCAGCTCTGAATTTTAATGTAGCAAAAAAGAAATTGGAATAAAGCTCTTTATCATCAACCAGATTGCTGATGATAAAATACCCTAGCACCAGCCATAACGAAATAAGTATTATGCCTTCAATAAGATGATTTGAAATGATACGAAAGATTTTATGATTCTCGATGGAGAGAAATTTTGCCGTGAACCAGAAGCCTATTCCTAAACCAAGTAAAAGAATATTAAAGATTATTACATCAAGAACAACCGTATTAATATCAATTTCTCTATCAAGAACAATAAGATTAAGATAAAGAATGACTATTAGTATCCAGAATAATAGGTAAAGTAAAAAACTCTTCGGGCTTTTTATTATAGGATGTCCGGTCATTTTAATGTATTAGAAATTTTTTACTTCACCACCGCCAAAAATAACAAGACCTTTTATAACAAGAGACCTGCTTGTATCAATTTCAACAGTAGGATCTTTAATACCTTTATTTGAAAATCCGCCGAGAATCGATGTCACGCTTACAACAACATTCCAGTTTTTGGGTACTATAATAGTTGTACCGCCAAACATAGCAAAGATATCAATAGCGTTTACACCTTCTGCTAATTCGCACTGAGTCATATTAATTTCGGACCCGCCGAATATTGCAGTAATATTTCCGCCCTTAAAATTTTTTGAGGTTACGATTTTGTCACCGCCACCGAAAATGGATATGTCGTCAAAGGTATCTTCTTTAATTTGACTTCTCCTCAATTCTAAGCTTTTGCGTCTATGAAGAATGATATATAAGCCGACTGCGATGAGTAATATAGGAAAAACAATTGACCAGTCAATATGAATCCATGAAAATATTCTTGGAAGTAGAAATAATCCGCCTAATCCTGAAAGAATTGCACCTAATATCTTCTTTTCGGTATTAAATAAAATATATAAACCAATTATAAAGAAGAAAAATGGCCACGAAATAAATATGCGTGAAAATCTGAAATCAAATATTTCTAGTGAATTCAGTAAGAATAAACCGCCAAGGATTATTAGTATTGCCCCAAGCCATACTCTTTTGTCTGTAGTTTGTTTTTTTAGCTCTTCCATAATTTTCTCCGGAATAAAGTTTTATGTATCCAGTGTAAAAGTATGATTTATATGGAAAGTATAAAAGTTAAAATCGGTAAATCAACCTGAAATATCGGTGAATAACAGAATAATTATTAAGATTTCAGAAATATTTTTTGAGAATTATTCCGGCTATTTTGTGATCGAGTTCATATGCAATCTCAAAATCAATTTGTGCCAGTTCCTTTTCATTTCTGAAAAACCATGCTAACCCTCTGTAATAATATGCATCTGCGTAAACAGAATCTAAATCAATCACAAGATTAAAATCCTCAATTGCGAATCCATACCATTCTAACTCTATATAACATCTTCCGCGATAGAATAGTGCAGAAATGTCATAAGGATTATTTACCAACCATCTTGTGAAGGCTCTGGATGCTTCCCAGTAATAGCCCGAACTGAATAATTTCATTGCACTTAAATTTTCCGGAACTGGCGGTGGAGTGTCGTATGCCGGAGACACTACTATACAATCGATTGGACGGTTTTCAACAACTGGTCTAACATTTTCTTTAGGTGTTGGTTGGATAGGTGTTTTAGGATAAGTGATTGTTTCAGGGTTTCTTGTCTTTACAATACTGCCGGTTTTGGGATAAATTATTTGAGTGCCCCGGCTTGGTTCTCTCTCAATTCTTGAAATTCTTTCGGAATCAGTGGTTTCTCTTTTGATAATTTCATTTCGTTGAGGATAATTGTGAATTGTTGTCAGGAGGAAAACGATGATAAGTATGAGTAATTTATGCATCTTGTACTCCTTGAAAATAATGTTCAAAGAATATTAAGATGACTATTCTTGTGCCAAAAAAAAGGGAGTGTAATGACTCCCTTTCTATAATTCAATAGTTAAATGCTTAAACGTGTAATTCGTGCTTTTTTGCTTGTGCAAGTTTTACTATTTCTAGTGCTTGCTCAAGGTCAGCAATAAGGTCATTAACGTTTTCAATTCCAACAGAAATGCGGACTAAACCATCTGTAATTCCACCAGCTAATCTTGCTTCTTTGCCCATAGAAAAATGTGTCATACTTGCGGGATGCTGAATTAAACTTTCAACTCCGCCTAAACTAACTGCAAGTTGAAACAGTTTAACTGAATTCATCATCAATCTACCGGCTTCAATTCCACCCTTAAGTTCCATAGTAATTATTCCGCCGGGACCTTTATGCTGTTTTAAACCAACTGCATATTGCGGATGAGATTTTAGTCCTGGATATTGGATTGATTCAATCAGAGGATGTTTCTCTAACCACTCTGAAATAATTTGCGCGTTTTCACAATGTCGTTCCATTCTGATGGCAAGAGTTTTTAATCCGCGATGAACTAGAAAAGAATTGAAAGGATCAATCACACCACCAACTTGATTTAACGTTTTTCTAAAATGCTGGTAAGTTTGTTCATCTTTTACAACAATAATTCCACCGACAACATCTGCATGT
>JALHTS010000128.1 GCA_022865965.1 Ignavibacteriaceae bacterium | reverse complement strand
GAAAACACAATAATTACTATTCCATAATTCGGAATTAAACTATGCAGGAACTTAAATAATGGCAGAAGCACATATTCTGCAATTGGTCGAACAATAAATGTTAAACCAAAAAATCCGCCGAAGTTAATTACAGATCTTAAAGAAATATCTATTTCAGAGAGAAGATCATAATCAACGGGACCTATAAAAATTGTGAACGAATGTGTTTCTTCTGCTTTATTACTGAAAGGAATAATCAATCGTGCATTATAATATTCTCTTACACCTTCGTTGGGAAAGACTTGTCTTGTGCCTTCAACGTAAGCGCCATCTATACTGTTTTTATTTTCAGGTATTATAATGGTCGAAAAGTATTTGTTTTTTAGGGCAAACCAATCTACTTTTCCTCTGAATTCCTTAACCGTTTTTTCTTCTGCGGATGTTGCATCTATATCAACGGCTTCGTCTCCGTAATAAAAGATTGCCTTGCTGTAGTTTGCTTCATCAACCGAATTTTCTTCTACAAATCGAATTCCATTATTCCAAACAAGATCAAATGTGTTATTGCTTATAAGATTATTTAATCCTACAAAGTTTATGTCGCTTTTAATAAAATACTTGTTTCCGTAAAACAAATATGATTTTGTAATTGATCTGTTTTCATCAACAGAAAAAGTAAAATCTATTCTAACCGAGTCTTGTCCTGATAAATTGTGCCGGTATTTTCCCTGCTCATAATTAAAATTCAAAGTGCCGGTATTTACGGCTTTGCCTTCTGAAGAAACGAAAGCGACATCATAACTACCGCTCAAAGAATAATGAATAAGCTGAACTAGGTGCTTTGTTTGTATTTCGCCGTTTCCTTTGCCGGCAGAGTACCAATTGTTAAATTTTTTCAGAAAAACTTTATTAAAGTTGCCTCCCCTGGTAGAGAGTTCAAATATAGCAACTTCATTTTCAATAACTATTATTTCTTCGGGTTTTTCCTCTGCTGAGAATAAAGATTCCGTAACTACTTCTTTACCTATCTCTTCGACTATTTGTTCTTTACCGGAAGTTTCTGCTGTTTTCTTATCCTCTGGTTTATCTTGTTGAACTAATGTGGTGTCTTGTTCTTGTATTTTTGGCGGAGCCTGGCTAGGATCTGGCGCAGTTAAATAAAGCCATATTAAAAGTATCGCTCCGATGAGTACAAAAGCTAAAATTGTTTGTTTATCCATTAAGAAACCTTATTAAAATTCAGATCGTTGGAATCGCAAAATTTTCCGGCATGTTGAAATGCTAATTCTTTTAAGAGAAGAAAAAAGTTAAATTTCATTTTTAATGACACTAAGCAAATCTAACACAGTTGTTAATATGTATTGAAGTTTTAACCGCTTGTTTCTATTTTCGTTCAAGTGGTTTGCTGAAAAAATTATTCTTAATAAAATGTTTTTCTCTTTAATTTTAGAAATTAAGGATTCTTTATTAAGTCTGTATGACTCTTTAATCAGCCTTTTAACTCTGTTTCGCCATACCGCATTACCAGCTTTTTTTGATATCGCTATGGCTATCTTTACCCCCGGATTATCAACTGCCCGATCGCACAAAAATATTGCTTTTAATTTTTTGTCTGAAGAATAAATTGTTTTTCCAAACTCATATATGCGATCGAATTCTTTCTTACTTTTAATTCTTTCTTCGCTGGAAAGAGAGTGTTTTTTCAATTCAATAACTATTCATCACTGACTGTTAATTTTTTTCTTCCCTTTGCGCGTCTGCTTGCAAGCACCTTTCTTCCGTTTTTAGTTTTCATTCTTTCACGGAATCCATGCTTATTTTTTCTTTTTCTGTTACTCGGTTGATACGTTCTTTTCATTTTTTGCTCCTAATTATCATATAAAGTCTGCAAATATATTACTTGACTTAAAAACTTACAACATTATAAGCGGTCTATTTGCTTTGAATGATTGAAGTAATGAATAAATTGTATAATAAGTTAAGAATTAATTTGCGGAGTTGGTCTTATATTTCTATTTTTTGGTCAGTAACAATTAGCAAAAACGGTGTTGATAACTTGTGTAAAGGGGGGTTTTGTGAAAACGTTTCACAAATTTCCTCCAAATATCAAGAAGGAAAATTTTACTTGTAAATGTTTATCAGCATGAGGCCGGTTCTCTTAACTGCTTAGTCTTGTTGTTGTTACCGGCTTTTATGTGATGTTAACAACTTGTTGGTAAAATGTTATTCGTTATTTTAATTTTTTAAAATTTTAATTTTTAATTAAACTATTTCTTATAAATCCTGTGGATAACTTAAAATTAGCTCAAGATCAAATTTATAAAGAAAATACTTCTAATAATTCTACTTTAGTATGGAAAAATTGCCTATCCAAAATAAAAGAGAACGTTACTTTAATGACCTACAATACCTGGTTTTTGCCAATTCGTCCTGTGGAGGTCATTGATTCTACCCTTAAAGTTCAATTACCAAGTCAGTTTTTTTGGGAGTGGCTTGATGAGCACTATAGCTTATTAATTCACAAAGTTTTAGGCGACGTTCTTGGACCAGGATCAAAACTTGCGTATATAATTAGTGACGATAACTCAGAGATAGAGGATAATAAGCCCGGAAATATAAAAGTTATTAAAACTGTAGCAACCGCAACTAAAACTTCAGAGCCGAAAAAAAATAATTTTGATCCGCATTTAAATTCAAGATATCGTTTTGACAATTTTATAAAAGGCGAAGGAAATGAGCTTGCCCGAGCAGCTGCGGGAGCCATAAGTGATAATCCCGGGGGCACTTCTTTTAATCCTTTCATCGTTTAT
>JALHTS010000127.1 GCA_022865965.1 Ignavibacteriaceae bacterium | reverse complement strand
GAACACAAAATAAGTTTCAACATCCGCATTAAAGACTCCCTTTCCGAAAAATCCATTCCAGCTTCCATCCCAATCCGTAGGTCTGTCCGGCCATGTATAGGGCCAGGTAGAAGGGATATCGCTCCTTGCCGGTGTAGTGCTGTAAGGCGATGTATATCCGGGCAAAGGCCACCATCCGTATGTCACTCCGGTCTGGATGTCGTATCGTGTAAACTCATAATAGTTTGATTCAAGCGGATGAATCAGATTCCCTGCCGGATCGGTCGCTTCGGCCTGAACAATAATTGCGACCCCATCAACATAAGTGTGGTTAGTGCCTTTTGGCCAAACTCCACTTCTGCTTGGTTGATTCTCCCAGTCTGCAATTTCACCAAAGTTATAGTAAACAGTCGCAGCAAGATTTCCATCCATGAAACCCATTTTTGTCTGATTGTGGTCCCCTTTGTTTGTATCGACAATCCTCTGACCGATAGTCAGATCGGAATTGATAATAAATGCTGCCACAATTAAAATTATAAAACCGAAATTATTTTTTGTTATCAACATTTTTACTCCAATAAATAGATAACTTAAAATGAAAAATCAGCCCCGATAACAATTTGCCTGGGTGATGAATAAAAATCCGGCCTGGTAAAATATTCTTCGATTGTATTTACACCTCTCGGCGCTGTTTGATTTCTAGTAAGCTCCAACGTATCTCCGGCTCTTCCAGTATCACCGAAAACGTTTACCTCATTTAGAGTGTCAAATAGATTAAAGATCTTCACATAAATTGAAAATTGATGACCTACTAATTCAAAAAACTTAGTTATATAAAAATCTACATCGTAAAAAGCTGGTCTGTTGTCGCTGTTTTCCAGCCCTGTTCTTTGATTTTGCAAAGATGGTGTATAAGGTAATCCTGATCCAAGTCTACCAATGAAACTTGCTATGTAATCTCCCGGTACTCCAAGCGTTAAAGTAAAGTTGAGTGAATGAGTTCTATCCCAGTCTAAAGGTACAAGTTGCTTGTTTTGCTCAATTGGTGGATTAGATTGCGCATTATTAAATGCTGCATTAGGATCCGAAGCACTACCTTTTGCGATTTGAAAAGTATAATCTAATGATGCCCCTATACCGTCGTTAAATCTCTTCTCAAAAGATAAAGTTATACCTTGTACAGAACCATGATCTCTATTAATAAGCCTACTGAATTTTTTGAAATTATTTTTAATAAATATTTCTGATGCCAGTAAATTTCTTATGTCTTTATAATAACCAGTGAGTGTAATTCCTAATTCATCCGTTAAAGCTTGCTGCAAACCTATTTCATACATAATGGTTTGTTGCGGTTCAAGATCAGCATTCCCAATAGTGTTGCCAATATTCTCAGGAAAGTCACCTGTTAGTGGGATTCTGAAATTAGGATTACGATATAAATTTTCGAATGGAGGTATCTGGAAAAAGTGACCATATGAAATATGAATTGCACCTTTATCAGATATAGGATAAGACAACCCTATGCGCGGGCTAATTTGATACTTAGATTTAGCCCTTATTAACAATGAGTCCGGAAACGGAGGTTGAAGTTCATCTAATAGATGAATTTTATTAGGATCTTTTAAATATTTGCCATCCGGTTCAAAATAGTCAAACCTTAGACCGACATTTACAATTAAATAATCGATCTCTACTTTGTCCTGAATGTAATATGCGAACTGATAAGGATTGGCTTGATATGTGTTAAAGTTAAATGCTCCAGAGTCTGGTATCATTGGTTCAAAGTCTGGCGGAGCAATGACAATTTGAAAATCTTTGTATTCAAGAGTATGATATGTATAATCAATTCCTGTTTTAATTTGGTTTATATTATCAATCTGCCAGGTAAAATCTGATTTTCCAGTAAAGCTTGTTGTAGTATGATTGAATTGCCAATTTTGTGTACCACCAGTCAGAAATGAGTTTGCTCCCGCATCACTCAATCTATCTGGATTCACATAGCTAGGCCCTTCATACACAATCACTCCTGCATCGTTGTATGTAACTGTCGAGCCGAATGGATCTTCGTACGCATATTGTTTAAACTCTGACCTGAGACCAGAAGCGGAAAAATCTATAAATGCTGAATTACTCAACAATAACGTATAGCTTGCAATACCCAAATAACTTTTCTGAAACTTTTTATAATCACCATCCGGATTAAGTCTATAATTATGATCATAATCTCTGTATTTATTATCCGAATAAAGACCGGATAGTACAATCCCCTTTCCACCACCAACATTAAAAGCCAATTTACCTTGTAAGGATAACTTCCGACTGAAATTCATAGGTACATAGGCACTGTCACCTGTAGCCCCAACGTACCAAGACGTATCTTCGTTAGCAGAGAAGTTGGAAGAATCTGAGGGATTAAAAATTCTTTGTCCATAAATAGAGCCCTCATGGTAAATATATCGGCCGGAAAAAAAGAACTTTACGAAATTTTCCAAGCCTGGCACAGGGCCGCTAATATTTCCCTGTATGTTATAAATATTAGTGGGGCTGATATGATCTATATTTGTAAAAATATCCTCATGCGAACTAACATAATCACCTGAATAGACGGAGATATTTCCATCTAATTTATCACCTGCAATTTTTGTCACCTGGTTGACAACGCCTGAAAGCGCCTCTCCATATTCGGCGTTAAATGTGCCCGTAAGCACTTGAATTTCTTCAATACTGTTTACCTCTGCCGATATGGATGATTGACCAGAGTATACATCATTTACGGGAACACCATCGATTAGATATTTTACTTCATTACCTCTGCCGCCTCTAAAATGCCCATCCACAACGCCGGCCTGTAAATTTACAACTGCAAAAACATCTTCAAGAGGAAGCATTGAAATGTAATCACCACTTATTGTCTCTTCTGTAGATGTGAGATCTTTTCTCACCATAGGTTTCTCAGCAGTAACGATTACATCGGCGAATTCAATT
>JALHTS010000126.1 GCA_022865965.1 Ignavibacteriaceae bacterium | reverse complement strand
ATATAATGTTAAAATGACTTATACAGATAATGGTGGTCAAAACTGGATTCCAACATTTGCAATAAATAATCCACCAATCAGATGTTTTGGTACGGACATAGATGTGAACCATAATGGTGAAGTGTTGGTCTGCTGGGCTGTAATTCCAACAGATGTTGCATCCCCTTATGAAATTTATATTGGATTTGCTATCTCTTCCAATGGTGGAAGTTCATGGATCGTTCAGGAAAAAGCAATTCCAACTCGCGGTATAACCGGCATACTTAGTCAAAAGCAAAATATCAGGGTTAACAGCACGCCGAGAATAGCAGTAGATAATTCTAATAGTCAGTATAACGGAAATATTTATATCGTAACATCTCAGAAAGAACTTGCCCCAGCAGGTAATGATCCGGATATAGTTTTATTTAAATCAACTGATAATGGAAGTACATGGTCACAAGGAATAAGAGTAAATCAGGATGCCTTCAATAACGGAAAAATACAATTCTTCCCTTCTATTCATATTGATCCTTTTGGAGGGATAAATATTTTATACCTCGATGATAGAAATACAACCAGCGATTCAACAGGAGTATTTTTATCTCGATCTATGGATGGCAGTGAAACCTGGTCAGATTATCAGGTAAGTGATCATAATTTTCAACCAATTGCTGTGAGTGGTTTAGGAGCCGGCAATGTTTCCGATCACATAGACATAACTTATACAAACGGAAAACTTTGGCCAGTTTGGATGGATAATTCAACCGGTGTTTACCAGGTGTGGACTGCTCCGATTGTAATTCCACCCGTTAGTGTTGAAGATGATTTTCAATCTGCTATTGATTATAAACTTCATCAAAACTATCCCAATCCATTTAATCCAAACACAACTATAAGTTGGCAGTTAGCAGTCAGTAGTCACATCTTAATAAAACTATATGATGTTCTTGGAAATGAAGTTGCAATTTTAGCCGATGATTATTTTACTCAAGGAAAGCATCAAATCAATTTCGATAGCTCAAAATTAAATAAAGACTTTTCAAGCGGAATATACTTTTATCGCCTGACCGCTGATAATTTTTCTGAAACAAAATCTATGGTTTTAATTAAGTAAAACTGTTTTTTTATCAGTCCGGTTGTCTCAACCATTCTTACAATGATTTTAAGACATCAGGATTCAATTCTGATAGCAACTTCATTCCGGTAAATTTTAAAATGGGAAAAATTCTTCTCATAAAAGAATTAATTCTTTCTATATATTTGCCCACAAAATTTTAAATATAGGAGATAGAATGAGACTGATATTTTTTGGAATACTATTAGTTAGCTTATTATTGAGTGGTTGTGAAGAGAAACAAGAAAATAACATACCACAACTAAATCACTCAGATGAAATGAATAAAGAAGCTCATGTGGCAACAGTCAAAGAAAAAGTTGATGCGGGAAGTTATTCTTATCTTAATGTATCGGAGAATAGCAAAACATATTGGATAGCTGTTCCAAAATCCGATGTTACTCCCGGTGAGGAGATTTATTTTTCTCAATTTATGGAAATGAAAAATTTCAGAAGTGAAACTTTAGATAAAACTTTTGAATCAGTTCTATTTGTTGAAGATGCAAGACGAAATAATCAGACTGACATCAATAATCCTCATAAGACAGAATTAGGATCGATCCCAAAAGAAAGTGTAACAATAAAAAAAGCTGAAGGCGGTTATACCATCGAAGAACTGTATGCAAAGAAGGATGAGCTCGTAAATAAAATAGTTAAAGTTCGTGGAAAAGTTGTTAAATCAAATCTTAGTATTATGAACAGGAACTGGTTTCATATTCAGGATGGAACAGGTTCAGAAGGTTCTCACGATATAACTTTAACTACCAATGATGTTGCTCAGATTGGTGATGAAATCCTTGTTGAAGGAACTTTTATAAAAGATAAGAATTTTGGGTCAGGTTATTTCTATCCAATAATTCTTGAATATTCCAGGATAAACAAGAATTAATATTGTCAGTCCTGAATGAAACTAAATAATTATCACAGAAAACTTCTTCATAATGTACGCTAAACGACTTTTTCTCATTCGTCATGCAAAATCAAGTTGGAAAGACGCTAGCTTATCTGATCACGAAAGACCTCTTAATAAAAGAGGTGAACTTGATGCTCCGTTTATGGGTAAGCTTCTTAAGAAAAAAAATGTCATACCAGATTTGATAATTTCAAGCCATGCCAAAAGATCAAAAGTAACAGCAAATCTAATTTGCAATGAGTTACACTTACTTTCTGAAAATATAATAATTGATAAGAAATTATATGAAGCTGAATACAATGATATTATTGAAGTAATAAAAGAAACAAGTGAGGATGTACAAACATTGCTTGTCTTTGGCCACAATCCCGGATTTACAACTCTTCATAATTTCCTTTGCGATACTTATATAGATAATATTCCAACTTGCGGCATTACTGAATACGAATTTGAAGGAAACTGGAAGGAAATATCGGCAAAATCTTGTAGACTTCTATCTTTTGAATTTCCGAAAAAAAAATAAAATTAGATGATCAATTTATTTTTTATTGTAAAATGTAAGTTTGGAAAATTTTTTATCAACTTTATCAGAAATAATAATTGTATCATCTTTAGTAACTGTAATACTTTCCGGATTCCAATGGATATTCTTGTCCAGTTTGATGCAATCTATCAACTTACGCCTTGGACTCAGTTCAATTATGGCAGGATCTTTTGATGAAAGTATGAGAAGATTGCCATTTGCAGTATTGTATTCGATGTCCGAAGGAGAAAAATCTGTTAATCCAAATTGTTTCTTTATTTCCGATAAGTGTATCATAATTGAAGGAAAATTTTCCAACTTGTTGGATTTCAAATCAAACAAATAAATTGCTTTTACTTCTTTTAACGCAAAGCCGGGTTCTCCTTTACAAACAACTAATAATTTGTCTTCTTTAGGATTGTAAGTAATTCCTTCAACCTCGTTCTTATGATTTAGTTTAGTCGCATATTTTTGATGTACGATAAAACCTTTGTCACTAGTCTTTTTAAGTTGAAATATTTCTCCTGTGTTATTAACCGAATAGAAATATTTATCTGCTATAGTAATTCCTTTAAACTTTTCTTTTGCTGGTTCATTACTCAGGTTAAAAGAATTAATGATCTTTCCGGTTTTCATATCAAGTTCAAATAATTTTCCAGCTTCGTAATTCTTAGCATAATATTTCCCGTTCATATCTATAACCAGATCGGAAATATTATCTAATTCTTTATCCAGCTTTAGTATCTGATTAGACTTAGTGAAGTCATACTTACTTAAAAAAGATTGATTCTTTTGAGCATTAAGAATTGAGGCTGATAAAACAAAAATTAAAAATGCAAATAAAATATTTTTTGATTTCATTTTAATTCTCTTTTAGAATGAATATCATACTGAAAAACAAAGCTTAATTTCCCTTGTAGGTTTATCTAAATTAAAATTCATTGTAAACATACGTTTTAATATACTAAATCAGACTTCGCTGCAATTTAATAAATGTTATATATTTAATTCGTTCAAATAATTAGGTAATGAATTTTTGAAAAAAAGACCGGAAAAATTCCGGTCTTAAATTTTATTTCGCTTTTGTATTTGCATCTACTACAGCTATTGCAGTCATATTTATAATATCATCAACTGTTACCGCTCTCTGAAGGACGTGAACAGGCTTTTTCATTCCCATAAGAATTGGACCGATTACTGTTGCCTGTCCGATTCTTGCCATAAGTTTGTATGCAATATTACTTGCATCAAGATTTGGAAATATTAAAACGTTCGGTTTCCCTTTCAGATCTGTAAATGAAAACGTCTTAGCAAATATTTCAGGAACAATGGCTGTATCGGCTTGCATTTCTCCATCGATCATTAAGTCGGGTCTCATTTTTTTAACGATTTTTGTTGCTTGTGATACTTTGATTGACTCGGGATATTTGGCTGAACCAAAATTACTGAATGATAACATTGCAATACGCGGAGTAATGTCAAATTCTTTAACCGTATCTGATGTCAGAATTGCTATCTCGGCTAATTGCTCTGCATTTGGATTGACATTAACGGTACAGTCGGCAAAGAAGTATGTATCTTTCTTTGCAACTACTATATACAATCCAGCGACAGTATTAAATCCCTCTCTCACTCCAATACATTGAAGCGCAGGACGAATTGTATTAGGATAACTTGTTGTGTGCCCACTTATAAGCGCATCGGCTTCACCAAGTTCAAGTATCATTGAGCCAAAGTAATTATTCTTTTTCATCAATTCATGAGAATCGTATAATGTAGCTCCTTTTCTCTGGCGCTTTTTGAAATATGCGTGCGCGTACTCATCAAGTTTTTTACTCGTTTCTGGATCTACAATGGTAAATTCACTAAGATCATATCCAATTCTTTCAATTTCTCTTTTGATAACTTTTTCATTTCCGATAAGAATTGGTAAGGCTATACCATCGCTATATACAGCGTGAGCAGCACGAATAATATTTTCATTTTCACCTTCGGGATAAACCACTTTTCCGGGTTTTTTCTGCGCTTTATGAACCATCACGCGAACTATTTCTTTAGAAAGTCCAAGTCTTTCCTTTAGTTCTTCTTCATAAGCAGCCCAATCAACCTCTGTAATTTTTGCTACACCTGTTTCAATTGCAGCTTTAGCAACCGCTGGTGCAACATACCACAGTACTCGCGGGTCAAATGGCTTAGGAATTATATATGTCCTGCCAAATTCAAAGTCTTCGCCGCCATAAGCTTTTATAACCATTTCCGGTACTTTTTCTTTTGCAAGATTTGATAAAGCCAACGTGGCAGCCATTTTCATTTCTTCATTTATGGCAGAAGCACGAACATCTAAAGCGCCACGGAAAATAAATGGAAATCCAAGTACATTATTTACCTGATTAGGAAAATCGCTTCTGCCTGTCGCCATGATCAAATCATCGCGAACAGAAACAGCTTCATCATACATTATTTCAGGATCAGGATTTGCCATAGCAAAAATTATTGGATCAGGTGCCATAACTTTAACCATATCCTTAGAAACAACACCACCAACAGATAATCCAACGAAAACATCTGCATCTTTAAATGCATCGGCAAGAGATGGAAAACCTTTTTTCTGTGCAAATTCCTCTTTGTACTTGTTAAGATCTTTTCTGTCTTTTGTTATGCAGCCTTTAGAATCGAACATATAAATGTTTTCTCGTTTAGCCCCGGCTCTTACATAAAGCTTACAGCAGGAAATAGCTGCAGCGCCTGCACCGTTAACGACAATTCTTACTTCGTTAATTTTTTTGCCCGCTAATTCAACTGCATTGATTAGTGCAGCACAAGAAATTATTGCTGTTCCATGCTGATCATCGTGGAATACAGGAATATTCATAGTAGCTTTCAGAGTTTCCTCAATCTCAAAACATTCTGGTGCTTTTATATCTTCAAGATTTATTCCACCAAATGTTGGTTCAAGCATTTGAACAGTGCGAATGATTTCTTGAGTATCTTTACTGGCGAGTTCTATATCGAATACATCGATATCTGCAAATCTTTTAAATAGAACTCCTTTTCCTTCCATTACCGGTTTACCAGCTTCAGGACCGATATCGCCAAGACCTAAAACTGCTGTTCCATTTGAAACAACAGCAACAAGATTTCCTCTTGCGGTGTACTTATAAACATCTTCTACATTTTTATGAATTTCCCTGCATGGTTCTGCAACTCCCGGTGTGTATGCAAGGGATAGATCACGGGAGGTTAAACAAGGTTTGGTTGGTATTACTTCAATCTTGCCTTTTCGCTCTGAACTATGATAGAACAGAGCTTCT
>JALHTS010000125.1 GCA_022865965.1 Ignavibacteriaceae bacterium | reverse complement strand
TTCAAATTTGCTGAAGAAAATTCTATTCAGGAAATAAATGATATTATAAACACAAATCTGTTAGGAGCAATCTATTCAATAAAAGCCGTGCTCCCTCACTTTATTGAAAATGGCGGCGGAACAATAATCAATATTTTATCAATAGTGGTAAAAAAAGTTTTTACTCGCAGTACTGCGTATGCTGCTTCAAAGGCTGGTTTACTTGCCTACACAGATTCTTTAAGAGAAGAAGTAAGAAAACATAATATTAGAGTTATTAATATAATTCCCGGTGCAACTGAAACACCAATGTGGTCGCAGGAAATGAGAAAAGAAAAATCCGAATTTATGTTGACCTCCGAAGATGTGGCGAGAGCTGTTGTCTCAGCTTATTTACAAAAGGATAATCTGGTAACAGAAGAAATTACGCTTCGTCCAATAACGGGTGATTTAAAATGATTATCAAAAATGATAAAGCCGGCTGCGAATCAACCGGCTTTAGTGTGTGAAGATTAGAAACGATTGCGATTACAAGGTTTTTTTCCCTTAGGTTCTCTTTCAATTTTTCCTCTTTTATCAAAATCTCTGCGATCTGGTCTATCTTGTTTTTGATCTTTCCAGATTTTTCTTTGTTCGTCATTCAAATTACTGTAAACATCCATAAAATGATTGGCTCTCATTTCAGCCATTTTATTTTTAATGGAATTCATCTTATTTGTCTGATTCAGAATATCACTTCGGTTTAATTCATCAGATCTTCTCAGAGTTTGATTTTCGAGTCTTGCCTTATCAAGCTCGGCACGCAAGTCTATCATTTGCTTCTGATGTTCATTCCTTAAATCATCAAGCTTACTTTCTTGTTCAGCCGTTAAATTAAGTTCTTCGTGCAGACGAGGGGATCTTTCTTTTCTATCTTTGCGCATTTGTGCATTTACATCTGCAAAAAGTGCAAAAATGAATATTATTGAAAGAAAAGTGATCAGCGTGTTTTTCATTTTGTTTTCTCCTAATTTTTAGTGTTTATTTTTATTTTGCTAATTAGACAATATAATTTTTATCTGGGTTTAATTTTGTTATAATTAAACCAAATAGGGCAAGATTTTGTCTAATTACTTAGCTGAACAAATTATGGCAGAAAACAGTCAAGATTTTGAATTAATAAAGAATTTCCTCGATGGTGACGAAAGTTCATTCAACAGGTTATTAAAAAAGTATCAGGAAAAAATTTACTGGCAGGCAAGAAGAATGGCAGGAAATCACGTTGATGCCGATGAAATTGTCCAGGAAGTCTTGTTGGTTATGTACAATAAACTGAATACATTTAAATTTGAGTCATCGCTTTATTCTTGGATATACAGAATTACCGCAACGAGAAGCATAAATTATATTAAGAAACGTGATATAAAAAAAATATTTTCTCTCGATGCTTTGATTAATAAAAAAGATGACAAAAAATCATTTGAAACTAATATTGAAGAAGAAGAACAACTGAATTTAATTAAGAAGAAATTGCAAATGATTCCGCCGAAACAGCGTGAAGTATTTATTATGAGAAGTTTTGACGATTTGAGTTATGATGAGATAGCAGAAATTACCGGTAAATCAGTCGGGGCATTAAAAGCTAACTATTTTCACGCTTTGAATAAGTTAAAGGAAATTATAAAAAATGAAAAATAAAGATGATATAATAATCAGATATTTAGACGGGCAGATGAATCCCGTCGAAAAAACTAATTTTGAGAAAGAGCTTAAGAGTTCAGAAGAATTAAGAAAAGCTTTTGAAGAATATAAAGCAGTTTTTCATTCTGTGGAATCTGCAAAAAATATTAAAATAAATGAAGATTATGCGGAATCAATAATCCCTGAATTTCGAAGAAGATTAAAAAAGAAATCATCTGCACATTTCAATTTCAGATTGGCTTATGGATTAACAACAGTTATAATAATTGCTTTAGCTGTTTTATTCTTTACACGGGTTACTAACACGGATAAGCTAATGGATACAGAGCTTGTTATAAATGATATAACTCCAAATGAGATTGAAACAATATTTAATCAGATGAGCACGGAAGATTTAATTCTAGCTTATGAATTTGAAGAAACAGCTAAACTCGATTCTTTATATACTTCTTACTATTCCAGAGAAATAGTTGATCCTGAATATGCAGAAGAGAATTTGTTTGCATTAAATGATATTGAGTTAAACGAAATTGAAGATCTACTTTCAGATGATGAAATGGATTTTGTTTATAATGAAATAATTAATAAAGAATTTTTCTAATAGAGGATAAAATGAAAAAAATAATTTTCCTTGGAATTATATTATTGTTTTCTGAGATCGCCTTTTCTCAAATAATAAAGCCCAGGCATCAGAAAGGTGAAAACAGAATTGAAATGCTTTATAAGATTAAATTGAT
>JALHTS010000124.1 GCA_022865965.1 Ignavibacteriaceae bacterium | reverse complement strand
TTACGTATTCGGTTTCTTACCGGATAAATTTATGATTTCTACAGTTAAAAAATAGATATATGAAATAAAGATAACAAAGATAAAAGAATACGTACTAACATTCAAGAATTGGAGCACCAGGATTATCAAGATTAAGGTGAGAAACATCCGAAAAACCATTCCCCCTAAAACCAGTATTAAAAAGGACTTATAGGATTTTTGGAGACCAGTTTCATTTAAGAAATGACCTGCAATGAAGTTGAGGAGAGGTATCATAAAACCCCAAAAGAGAGAGTCAAACAGGGCGGGAATAATATTAGTTTTTAATCTAAATACAAGCAGAACAATAATTACAATTACAAATGGTAAAATGGAGAAGAGAAAAGTTCTATTTTTTATCATTTTTTGCTTTTCTCTTCTCAATATTATTTGCTGTCCGTATCAAATTATACATACCTGCGCCAATACCCAAAATAGCACAGATTATTGTAAAAATGTATTTCAACCCCAGCTTGCCGTCGAGCCAATCGCCCAGCAATACCATAAGTACAATTGTTGCAGCAAGCTGAAGCCCGAGTCCCATATAAGGAGCCGCTTCACTTAAAGTTTTATTAAAGCTCCCGTATTTATCGGGATCTATTTTCATTTTTTAAGAAGGATTCAAAGAAGCGGGTTTGTCGGGTCTTTTACTTTCACCCATTGAACTTCTGCCTTCGAATATAGCTCCTGCTTCAACAACAAGAATTTTTGTAATTAAATCACCTTTGAGAAATGATTTATTTTCCAGAGTTACTTTATCTTTAGCGTTAACCACACCCTCAACTTTACCGCCAATAGTAACTGAATCTGCATGTAAATCACCTTGAATATTACCGGATTCACCAACATTCAAGTTTCCTTTTGCCTCCACGTTCCCTTTAACGATACCGTCAATTCTAACGTTACCATTGCTTGTTAGCTTTCCTTCTATAATAACGCTGCTGCTGATAATTGTTACTTCTTCCATATTTGTGTTCCCGTTTGTTTTAGATTTCATTTATTTCTCCTAAAAATTTAATAAAACTTTTCTTGGATCTATTGGGTTACCATCTTTCCATATTTCAAAATGAAGATGAGGACCTGATGTATCAGTTCCAGAATTTCCGCTTAAGGCAATCAATTCTCCCTGTTTAACAGTTTCTCCTTCTTTCTTCACCAAAAGACTACAATGCTTATATTTTGAAACATAGCCATGTGCATGATTTATTATTATTATAAAACCATGCTGCGGAGTAAAATTAGCAAACACAACGTATCCGCCGGCAGAAGCATAAACAGGTGTATTTTCTTTAGCGACAAAATCTAATCCTTTATGTCCCTGATCAGGTTTGTAATCTCTACTTATAAATCCTTTAATCGGCTGAATAAAATATAAATCATCTGACTGAGTTTGACTGAAATATTTATCAATTAATTTTTGGAATACAATAATAATATTACCTTCAGCAGGAATTTTCTTTTTTGTATCGGTAACTTTACCTGATTTTTTGGTGTTCTTTAAAAGTGTTGAGTCACCTAGTTGAATAGCTTTCTTCAGTTTTACATTTGAAGATTTCAAGCTTTCAACTTCTTTTACTAAATAAATTATTTTATTGCTCAACTCTTCATACTGTTGTTCTTCAATTGTTGTTTTATTTAACCAGGAAGGCAGAAATATTCTTTCGAGGGGCGTTGCATAGATAAAATAGAACCCGAATAAGCCGATAAATAAAGTGTAAAGAATTAAATAAATAATTATTTTTTTACCGCTAAATCTGATTGATTTTGCACCGACGCTTTTTCCTTCTTGAAAAATAATTATTGAAAAATTTTCCAACAATTTAAAGAAATTGAACTTCATTTATACCGACTCCAACTTTCTCTTCAAGTAATCAAGCTTAAATTTACCTTCTCTTATTAACTCCAAATTCTCTTTGCTTAAATCAATAACAGTTGAAGCTTCAAAATACGATTTCGTTTCACTGTAAAATATAGCATCAACCTCATTCCCAAATTCTTCAATTATAAGAGAAGGTTCGGTAATTGGCGGATTTCCTGTTCGGTTTACGCTAGTTGAAATAAGAGGCATTTTAAGTTCTGTCAAAAGTTTTAGACAAAATCTGTTGTTGGGAACTCTAAATGCACCTGTTTCAGCTTTTAATATTTCACGTGTTTTTGTATTCAAATTCAGAACCACTGAAATTGGATTTGGCCAAATAGAAAGTAAAAAATCAATATGGCTTTCAGACTTTAAGTCTACATAATGTTGCAAAAGTTCAACATTCTGAATAAGAAAAATATATCTTCTCCATTCATTTCGGCCTTTTACCTTGCCTACTTTTAATAGTGCATCCTCATTAAACGGATTTGCGCCAAAACCATATATAGTATCTGTTGGATAAATGAATATACCTCCGCTGAGAAATATTTCTTTTGCCAGATTTACGGCTTTATTAAGATTTTTGTCAATATTAATAATTTTAGATTTAGAATTTAAAGTCATTTCAAAAAACTATTTTTTAATCCTTTTAATAATTATTTCCGGTATCAGTTTTTTCCCGCAATCAAAAGTTTTGATCGGACATTCATCAAATCCATGAATTCCACAGGGCTTGCAATATAAATCATCTACACTTAAATATCCGCTCAATTTATTATACGGATAAAAACCAAATTTGGGAACTGTTGAACAATATAATGTAAGAACTTTAACATCGGCACACATTCCAAGATGAGTCGGTGCACTATCATTAGTAATCAGTAACGATGCGTGTTTTATTAATTCAATGCTTTCAATTAAACTAAATAATCCCGCTGAATTAAAAACATTTTCTTCAAAATTTTCTTTTATTTTAAGAGTAATTTCTTTGTCATTATCTCCGCCAATTAATAAGACTTGTTTGCCTTCATTAACAAGAGAATTAATTACTTCGATAAAGTACTCAATCGGATATCTTTTTGTTGCCCAAACACTTCCGGGACTAACCGCAACAAAACCATTTGTTATTTTATTAGTTTCAAAATAGTCATTTACTTTGAATTTTGCTGATTCAGAAACTTTAATTTTGGGAAGTATTTTCCAATTATCTTCAGAATATTTATAACCTATAAGATCGAAATTGCGCTGAACTTCATGTACGCTGGAATTATATTCAATAATACTTTTATATACATACTTAAGTGAGGAATTAGAAAAGCCAAAAGTTTCTCTAACACCTGATAACATAATTATAATTGCTGTTCTAAAGGAACGATGAGGTGAATATATCCTGCTATAATTTCGCCTTTTAATATCATTAGCAAAAGATCGTAATCCCCTTATAGATTTATGTTTCCCTCGTTTTTCCAATAATAAAACTTCATTAACAAAAGGAGACGCTGTAAATATTTCTGAAGTTGACGGAATAGAAACAACATCTATTATTGAACTGTTTTCCATCTCTTTCAGCTTCTCAATCATCGGCAGAGTTAAAACAGCATCTCCAATAAAAGCAGTTTGTATTACGAGAATTTTTTTCATTTCAGTTTTGTACTTTTTTATGCTGTCTTCAAAATCCGAATTTTATTAAAATTTAATTTTCTTCTACTATCCAGCAAAAATTTATCTTACTTCAAAATAAATATCTTGCAATATTACAATCTTGTATCTTTCAATCTTTAGTGCTTCCACCTGTTATGCATCCAGAGCCATTGTTCCGGATATTGTTTTATTACAGATTCAAGATACTTTAAATGACGTTTACTTAGCTCTTCTATTTTATCATTATTATCATCAGGAAGATTATCAGTGCTGATCTCAACAAGATCTACTTTATAAGAATAATCCTTTTGACGGATTGAAATACCGTAAATTATTGGTGCGCCAGTTTTAAGAGCAAGTGCAGCTGGACCAACCAATACAGAGGTTTTCCTACCAAAAAAATCAAGTTTAATGCTATCTTCAGGTCCTCTTTGATCGGCAACCAATGCAACAATATTTTTTTCTCTTAAAACATTATAAATTTGTCTGATAGAAACTCCAAGAAAAACCACATCATTATTCCATTTGGTTCTCATTTTATTCATCCAATCAGATACAAGATTATTACGAAGTGGTTTAACAATAACAGTGAATTTTTTATCACTCTGAAGTGCAATGGAATTTGCTATATATTCCCAATTACCGAAATGTGCAGATAATAAAATCACCCCATTCCCTTCCTTAAATTTTTGGGAGATAAGCTTAACGTTGCTGCATTTAACTTCGTCGATCATTTGCTTTTTGCTAATAGACGGTGTAAAAAGAATTTCAACAAGTGTTATAGCAAAACTTCTGTAAGCTCCAAAAGCGATTTTTCTTATTTGCTTTTTATTTAATTCGGAGAAGGCATTTGTAAGGTTATCAATTGTAACTTCTTTTCTTATTGGGATCAGAAAATAAAATATAATTGCTATTACTACTGCAAATCTACGGGACAGATATAATCCTATAATCCTGAAGAAAAAACTAAAGGAAATAAAAAGTATGTATTCTAATCTGTTTTTCAATTACAATTAAATTTTAACTGCTTAAAAATAAACAAAGAAGGATATAAAAGAGAGCAATAAAT
>JALHTS010000123.1 GCA_022865965.1 Ignavibacteriaceae bacterium | reverse complement strand
GTACCGCGAAATTTTCTCTTTATGCTAAATTCTTTCCAATGGTCAGGAATACAAGGATCAATAAGCAACCCATCTTGCGTAGCACGAACTCCAATGATAAATTCAACTATTACCTTTTGAAGCCAGGAAGCAGAGCCCGTGTACCAGGTCCAGCCGCCCATTCCATAATGAGGTGAATCAGGCCCGTCTATATTTCCAGGGGTTACATACGGTTCGGCCGCATATTCATCCGGGTTCATTCCATTATTGATAGGGGATAACCTTTTGTACACTTCGTAAGCATTTTTATTATCCTTTAAAATAGAATATGCCCAGATTGCCCAAGTTGCGGCGTGCGTATAAACACCACCGTTCTCTCTTCTCCCGGGAGCGTACCTTGAAAGATATCCTATCATCTTATCAGGCTTAGTGTATGCGGGACTTAGTAATAAACATCCATTTTTCTTTAAAAGATGTTTTGTTACTGCCCCCATTGATCTTTGCTGCTTATCTTTTTCTGCTATGCCACTTATAACAGACCAAGTTTGAGCATTAAGATAAATTTTCCCTTCGGGGGAGGTTTTACTCCCAACTTTTTTACCATCATCTTTAGTTGCACGATAAAACCAATCGCCATCCCATGCATTTTTATCAAATGCTTTTTTAAGTTCTGAAGCTTTATTTGCATACTTTTTATGAAGATTACTTTTTCCTACTTCTTTACACACTTCAGAAAATCTTATCAGTATTAAATAAAAAAATTCACTTAGCCAAATTGATTCACCTTTCATTTCCAAACCAACTGCACTAAGTCCGTCATTCCAATCGCCTGCACCAATTAATGTTAAACCGCGTTTACTCATACGAGTAAGCACCTTTTCAATTGCAGCAACAGAATGATCAAACAAAGTATCTTTTTTGTTTTTGTTATCGTAATAAGGTTCTTTTGCAGATAGGATTTTAGAGTCTCCGGTTTCATCAATGTAGTGCATCATAACAAATGGAAGCCACAATAAATCGTCCGTCATTTTAGTTGGTAATCCTGTTTCGCTTATCGGATGCCACCAATGTAAAACTGTTCCATCAACAAATTGATGTCTGGCATGCAATCTGATTTGTTCTTCAGTTTTCTTTGGGTCGATTGGAAGAAAAACTAAACTATCTTGTAATTGATCTCTAAAACCAAATGCGCCGCTTTGCTGATAGTAAGCTGTCCGTCCCCAAAGCCGTGCGGCAATTGCCTGATATCTTAACCACTTATTAACAAGAATATTCATCGCTTCATCCGGCGTTTTGACAACAAGAGTATCAAACATCTTTTGCCAGAACAATTTTAATTCCACTAGAGCTGAATCAATTTTTATTTGATCAGAGAATTTTTTTAGAGATGACGCAATTGCATTTTTATTTTCTTTTATTCCTAGAAAAAAGTTTACCTGTTTTGTTTCGTTTGGTTTGATTTCAATTTCAGTTTTAACTGTTCCAATTGAATCATTCCATTTACCCAATTTTTTATTTAAACTTTTAAAGGATAAGCCTGCAGGATTTTGAATAGAGCCATACTGTCCAATAAACGTATCCTTATCACCGTCATAATCAGATATTTTATTTGAGCAGGAAATAAAACCAAGAAAAGGATATTCAATATTCCAATGTCCTCTATCGCCAAGGGGGATTTCCCACAATCTTTTTGTTGCAGTCATACAATTCAAATTAGAATCAAAATGAGTTTCCAAAAAAGTTTTATGAAATTCTCTGTGGTGATCTGCCGATGAACCAAGACACCATTCGAAATAAGAAAAGATAGAAAGTGATTTTTTTTTTGCAGTTTTATTTTCAATCTGAAAATTCCAGATTTCTAGATTTTCATCCACGGGAATAAAAACTGTTAAAGTAACCTTTATTCCTTTGAGCTCTGAAATAAATTTTGCATATCCAAAGCCGTAAACAACGTTGTAAGAATCGAGTTCTGTTTTAACAGGCATCCAAGTAGGAGACCAAATCACGCCAGTTAAATTATCTTTCACATAAAAATATTTTCCCCAATTATCCTGCACTAAATCCTGATGCCAGCGATTTAATCTGTTGAACTCGGAATGAGTATCCCAGCTAAATCCACCGCCAGTTTGTGAGATTACTAATCCGTACTTACCATTGGAAATTACATTAACCCAAGGTTTAGGTGTTCTAAAATTGGTGATGACGTATTCATTACCATCAGAAGAAAAGTGCCCGTACTTTGTAGAAAATTTTTCCATTTATTTTTAAAAGTAATAAATATTCAACATGAATTTCTAATAATTAATTCTGTAGGAATTTTGATCAAAGAATGTGCTTTACCGTTTGAATTGTTTAGTCGTTCAATTAAAAGAGTTGCAGCAGCCTTCCCAACCTCTTCAATTTGAACACGCACAGTAGTTAAGCCAGGATTGAGATATTTTGAAATAAAAATATCATCAAATCCAATTAGACCTATATCGTCAGGTATTTTAACATTGAAATAATTTGCAGCATCATAACAACCCAGTGCCATCATATCATTAGCCGCAAAAATTGCTTGAGGTTTTTCGGGTAAACCATATAATTGAATAAATCCGTGGTATCCCGAATCTATTGTATAATTACCATCAATTATAAATGATTTATTTATGCTTAAACCATTTTTTCTACATGCATCAATAAATCCTTTTTTTCTAAGAAATGCGTCATAATTTTCAGCCGGACCTGTTATGTGAGCAATCTTTTTAAATCTTTTCTTCTTAATCAAATACTCTGTTGCATTAAACGCTCCCAAATAATTATCAATTGCAACAGTATCAAATTTATGTTCATCTTTACCACCTCCGATTATCACAATGGGTATTTTTGAGTGTTTAATTATATTAATTAATTCTTCAGTCATTGAAGATATTAATAGAATTACACCACCGACTAATCCTGTCTCTGAGAATGCTGTAATAGAATCAGCAAGCGTGCGATACTTGTGAGAGCTTGCTACCATTGTATAGTAACCTTTTTTATAAGTTATCTCATCTACTCCGCGAATAATGTCAGTAAAAAATTCATCAGAAATATCAGGAAGGATTAAGCCGATTGCGTAGGAAGTTTTTTTAACAAAATTTCTGGCAACAAGATTTGGCTTATAGTGAAGTTCTTTAGAAACCGCTAATATTTTTTTTCGTGTTTCTTCTGTAACCTTAGGATCGTCGTTAAGCGCACGCGAAACTGTTGCAATGGAAACATTTGCTTTCTGAGCAATCTCTTTAATTGTAGAAGACATCACAATATCCTTTTTGAGTTATGCTCAGTTAAAATCCAATCTCTACTGAAATCCGGTGAACTGACTGCAGACTGCCGAAATCGGCATAGGCGTAATCTACTTTCACGGGTATGTAATCTGTAAGAAAATATATTAAACCAATTCCGGCGGTTAATCCTTCAACACTTTCTGTCATAAACAATGATTTGTAACCTGCACGTAAAAAAACTCTTTCCCTAAAGCCATACTCACAGCCGATATTTACACTCTCATCATAATCATTAGGGTGAATAGCATCTGCACTAATTGTTAAAGCGTGAATTTCCGTATCAAGCGTTTTGAATGATAATCCAACCCGGTAAATCAGGGGTAAGTCCCACTCATCCATCTTTAATTCGGCATATATCTTATCACTGTTACCATGTTCATCGGGATTATAGGTGTAATAAATAAAATTATCTTCTCCTGTAAATTTCATTTTACCACCAATGTTAGAAACACTCATACCCAATTGCAGGTTTTTAACAGGGGTGTAATAAAGTAACCCAAAATCAAAAGCGATAGTTGAAGCGGACATATGCCAGATATTTTCTCCAACGTATTTGCCTGTAAAACCAATGCTAAAATCTTCCGTTAGATTTAATCCATAACTTACACCAAGAGAATAATCACTTGCGGTAAATAACTCACCGGTGCCCTCGGGATAAATTTCTGTTCTAACTTTCATGTCGCCCATCGTTAAAGAAGTATAGCTAAAACCGATGGTATGCTGATCACCAATTTTTAAAACGATACCTGCAAAATCGTGATTGATATCTGCCAGCCAGTATGTGTGTGTAAACACTGCACCGCTATTTTGTAATTTAGAAAGACCCCCGGGGTTCCAATATAAGGCAGATGCATCATTAGCCTGAGAAACGAATGCACCGCCCATAGCAATTGCTTTGGCTCCAACTTCAATTTTTAAAAACTGCCCGGCAGTTGTACCAGAAAAAACTTGTGAAAAACTTTTATTCCCTAAAAGCAGTGTAATAACAATTATCAATAAATATTTATTCATAGCTTATACCTGCTTATTTGATAATGGCAAATTTGTCTATCTTATCCGGAAGCCCGGGCGATTCAACGTGATAAATGTAAACACCGGGTGCAATGTCCAATCCTTCTTTATTAGTAAGATTCCATGGTTCCTGTCCGTCATAATTAGCTGAATTATGATAAAGAGTGTTTACGTGATAGCCGCTTATCGTGTAAATTCTTATTGTAGCTTCGCGAGGAAGATGTATAAAATAAATTCGACGCTCACCTCTTCCTGAAGAAGTTAATCTTTGTGGTTCCCACTTTGCAGCACCCACATAAGGATTAGGCACTACTGCAATAAGGTTCATGTCCTCTTCAGCTTTTACCTGATTGATAGCTATACTTTTTGTTGTGAATGTATAAACATCACCTGTTCTGAAAGGAGTTTTAATTACAATTTCTCCTTTGTCCCCGTCTTCAGGCAGTATTAATTCCGGAGGTGCAACAAATGTAAATTTCCAAATTTCTCTCCAAATTCCCTCAACCTGCTTCCAGATAGTTATATAATCACCAGAAGAAATTTTTTCATCCTGCTGCTCTGTTGGTTCCCATAAATAAAATAATGATTTTTCATTTTCATAAACATCCCAAACCTGGAAGTTGGTTGCAGACCTATATCCAAAACGCCAGGATGAGTCAGGCTCACCAACTCTAATTTCATAGCTTGAGGGATATCCATGCACTCTACCCGGTAATGGCCATAATAGCGATCCTTGAATGATGAGATTAGATGCATCGTCTTTCCAACCGGAATTATCCGGATCAAAAGCGATTGTATCATTCATAACAAGAACCCTGATTCCGTTAAACATTGGGTTAAAATCTTCTCCATCTATATAGGTGGAATTAGTAAAAATATCGGTAGTGTCAATTCCATTAACCTTGTAGAGAGAGTATTGGATGGTATCGGGGTGAGTAGTATCGTCGAACTTTAAAACAAAGCTTTCATCTGCTACACTCATCGGATTTAGAACCTCAACCCAAGTAGTACCTGTTGCAGGACCAGATGAATGTTCAATTCCACCGACAAGCCCCGATGCATCATAACCAGCGGCACGGGTACCCGGCGTAACATAAGCTGTGTTTTTATCTATACTGATATTTCCTGCAAGATCACGAACAATCACTTTTGCACATTCAGATGGATAAACTCCGATAGGTACATTTCCTTTATCATAGGAAACAAGCGCGTAGTAATAAGTTTGTCCATTTATCACATCATAATCAACCCAGGAGTGTTTCAAACCTTTATTATCACCCATATAAATTTTAACACCCTGGTAATCGAGCGGAAAGAAACCATAAACTTCATTTATAATATCAAACTGTGCTGAAGGCTTGAAAAGAGCATTCTCTCCATACCCGCTTGTAATAGTGTATGAATCAATAAAGCCTGGGTCTGTACTTTTATAAATTTTATAGCCTTCAAAATCATACTCATTCAAAAAATCATCATAAGAACTTTCGGCAGCATTATCCCAGTATAAAGTAACTTTTCCATCGCCAGGTATTGCAGTCAAAGTTGGTTTATCAGGTGGACGTGCAAAGTTGTAATTGTTATCATAGATGTCTTGCACAACTTGTTTATTCCTTTGAATATCCTGAAGATCTGTACCAAACACGAGAGCTAAAGAAAATCTTTCGGTAGTTCCCGAAGGCAATATAAAAGGACCTGAACCGAAAAGGAATGCGATATTACCATTCTGCAGCCTGGTATCGAAGTGGCTGTAAGAAATCCTGTTCCATATCTGGTCATCTTCCCTAAAAACAACTCCTGATCCTATAAAGAAGACATCAAAAGCAGTAAGCCCTATTTGATCGGATTCATTTTTATCCGTCTTATCAATGTGGGGTTCACCCGGTTGTTTTGTATCAATCAATCCAAATTTGTTAACAGGAAAAGTTGGTGCACCAGGCACTATACCCGGAAGCTGCCAGCCTGAAGTTGGAAGCCCATCGCCTTCTCCAAAATCACCAGTTCCTGCTAGACCATCTAATCCAACATCATCTGTGCTTGAGTCCCAGTTACCATCATTATCAATTCCATCATCGCGTGTTTCATCAATCATCTCATCAGTTTTTCCATCACCGTTATTATCTATACCGTCGACATATTTCATTCCAACATTTATAGAGTCTTCATCAACAAGCCCGTTGCCATTATCATCAATACCATTTCCCTTGAGTTCACCAATAAGCATTTGATTGGTAATTGTCGGACTGCCAACTTCACCATCACTATCGTCATCAATTGCATTATAACCATTGCCCGGGCTTTCGAGAAAGGCATAGCCAGCATACCCGGTCGGCTGCCATCCACCCTCCCCTACTCCATCATGATCCCAACTATAAGTTATATCGTTGCCAATATCAAATGAAGCATAATCATCATTAGAGTCATACTGACCTCCTACACCACAATCGACATACATTCCAAAAATTATTTTAGAATAGTTCTCTGTTCCTTCGTTCGTAATTTCATAATGCCAGAAAACAATATCTTCGGCAAGCAAATTAGACCACTGAAAACCACGAACGCCAACACTTGTTCCTAAACCCCTTCTTGTATGATCAGTGGAATCGGGATAAAAATTAGGACCGTCGTCGCTATTATCATCCATAACAAAAAAACTTTCCTGATCGGCATTTGTACGTTTACCAAAATAACCATTCCAGAATCCATCCCACGAAGCATCTTTATCAGGCCAGGAATCCGGCCAGGTAATTGGTTTATCACTCATCGCAATATTATCCTGGTTAGGATTAAAATAGCCCGGTCTTGGCTGCCAACCGCGTTCAACACCAGTTGGAGAGATATCCATATTTTCTCGGTATCCTGCTTCAACAATATGTATAGTGTTTCCATTTGCATCCACAACTTCAGCAGCTACTATGGGAGTAATACCATCCATATAACTATGGCCCGATCCTTTAGGCCAAACCCCCGATGGTACTCTTCCCCACCAGGCAACCTCACCAAAATTATAGAAAAGAGTTTCTACAAGATTTCCATTGTGGATACCTTCTTTGCGATATTTTCTATCTCCCCGCATATTTAATGGTACATGAATCTGAGAGAATATATCAATAGATGAGAAGGTAAAGAATAAAATTATTAAGATTAACTTTCTCTTGTTCATCAGTTAAACCTATTGCATATTAAAATTATATGACACACCCAATAGAATTCTTCTCGGTTCAGAATAATAATCGGGTCTGTTTAAAAACTCGTCCAATGTATTTGGACCCTGGTATTGCGGAGTGTACTGGCTTAAAAGCGTGTAACCGGCTCTTCCAGTATCGCGGTAAACATTTATTTCGTTTCTTGTATCGAAAAGATTAAATACTCTTACAAAGAATGAAAGAGCAGTTTCTCCAATCATAAAATCTTTATTGAATTGTAAATCAACATTTGTCTTTGATGGAATTCTTGCACTGTTTTCAAAACTTGTTTGTATTGACTGCAATTCAGGTGTATAAGGGAAACCGCTTTCATATTTAGCGATTACTCCAAGATTGAAATCGCCGGGGACTATATAAAAGAGTGAAAGGTTTATAGTATGTCTCTGGTCCCAATTTAGCGGAACGACTTGAATATTTGGCTGCTTAGGAGGTGTGCCCTGTGCGCGATCGTAAGCATCGTTTGGATCTGAAGCGTTGCCTTCTGCAATTTGTAAAGTGTAATCAAGTGATACTGAAACATGATCTTCGGTTGGTCGTTTCGTTATTGAAACAGTAAACCCACGTGCCTTGCCATAATCCCTGTTCACATACAAAGCATATCGGTCGCTCTTTATATATGAATCCTGTATTTCGGTACCAAGTAGATTTGTGATATCCTTGTAGTACCCTATGACCTCAAGTCCAATCATATCAAAAAATTGGTAATGCAAACCAAGTTCGTAAGCAACAATCGATTGGGCTTTTAGATTTGCATTTCCCATAAGGGTGTATAATCCTCCGGGTCCAACTCTGTAATTAGGATTTGAATACAGATAGCTGTAAGGCGGCAGTTGGAAGAAATGTCCATAGCTAAAGTGTATTGTTCCATCCGCTGAGATAGGAAAAGCAATGCCAAGCCTTGGGCTTACCTGGTGTTGCTCTTTTGCATTAATTTTGGGAGAGTTTTCCGGATCGCGAAGATCTGTTGGTACTTTACCGTTTGAATTGAAATAATCGTATCGAACACCAGCATTAATAATTACGCTTTTATATTCAACTTTATCCTGAAGATAGTAAGCAAAAGAAAGAGGATTATATTCAAAATTGCCTTGGTTAATGAAGTAATTGAAATCAAAAACTTTTAGAGTATCCTGGTACTTAACAATTTCATTGTTAGGTTGAATCTTTCCAATATTTAATTCAATCCCGGTTTTTATTCCATTATAATTATCAATCTGGCTGAATAAATCAGCTTTGATAATGTTGGTATTGGTGATTCTGCTGGAATGCCCCATATCAGTTCCACCCGTTAGAAAAGCGTAACTTGTAAGTTGGTTCAGAAGTTCAGGATTCGCGTATCGGGCATCTCTAATGTCTTCAAATACATATGATTTTTCTTCGCTTCTGCCATATGAATATTTTAAATCAAGGAAAGTACTCGGAGAAAAGACATAGGTAAAAGTAATTATGTTATTTATTGAGTTAGTAAACTTTTCAGGAAGTCCATCGGGATTAAGTTTATAAATATGGTTGTAATATTTAGAGTCGGTTTTATCCCATAAAAAAAGATTAGAGATTTTTAATTCCTGCAAAAGATTGAGAGTAAATTTGCCCTGAAAATTATAATTTAAAAAAGGATTAATCGAAATAATTTTGTTATCGCCCGTTGAGACGATATAAAAAGCATCACCTTCCTGAAAAGAACTGTCCTTTGGATTGAATCTTTTTTGACCGTAAAGATAGCCATCATTTGAAAATCTTCTGAAAGCTAAATTGTAACTAAAATTCTTACCTAAAACATTTAATGGACCGCTAATGTTTGCTTTGATTTCAGAAGTTCCGGTTGGATTAAATTCATCGATATTAAAGAAAATGTCTTTGTTATTACTTAGGTAATCACCGGATGAAACCGAAATATTTGCCTGAAATGTATTAGACCCCTGTTTTGTAATAACATCAACCACACCGGAAAGTGCCTGCCCATATTCAGCATTAAAAACACCGCTGATTACCTTTACCTCTTCCATAAATTGAATATCTACACTTGCACCGCTGCTGCCAGAGTAGTTATCATTAACAGGAATACCATCGATAAGATAGCTTACTTCGGAGGTCCTGCCCCCCCTGATATGTATTCCTCCACCTGCATCAGTAACAACACCTGCTTTAAGTTGAAGGATATCAGAAAGACTTTCAACGGGAAGGCTTTTAATCTCACTTGATGTAACAGATAGTTCGCTTGATGTAAGGTCTTTACGGATTATCAGTCTTTCAGCAGTTACGACCACTTCTTCATTTAGTTCAAGTCTCTGGACTTCTAATTCAAAATTAATGTTGGTTGTTTTATCTGCTGTTACAATTACTTTAGTTACTTTCATAGATTGATAACCAATCATCGAAGCAACTACTGTGTATTCACCGGGTGGGATATTAACAATAAAGTAATCTCCATTAATATCCGAAGCTGCACCTATGGTGGTTTTCTCAATAAAAATATTAACACCAATTAATGGTTCTCCGGTGCTTTTATCTTTTACTGTACCCGCAATTTTACCTGTCTGACCGGGAAAGATGACGGCTGCACTAAGAACAACTAATAAAAATATATACAGACTTGATTTGCAAAAAATTTTCATCTGTGTTCCAAATATTTTGCTGTAAATAGTAATTAAAGTATTCGAACATCTTGAAAAATAATATTCGCTAAAAAATATAAGGTAAAGGGAGTAAATCGTTCCGGATTTACTCCCTCTAAATAACTTAGCGTAACAGAATCATTTTATTTATCTTAACAAATTCATCAGTTCTTAACTCATAAAAATAAACACCGCTACTTACATTTGAAGCCTGCCATCTCATATTGTATTCACCTGCATTTTTGAATTCATTAACGAGTGTTGCAACTTCATTTCCAAGAACGTCATATACTTTCAAGGTTACCTGAGTTCCCTTAGGCACCGAGTAACGGATATTAGTTTCGGGATTAAAAGGATTCGGGTAATTTTGTAATAGCTGGTATGCATCGGGAACTGAAGCTGGATTTTCATCAACATCAGTAAGGTTTGAAAGAACTACTTGTCTATACAGGTTATATTTTTCAAAGCCTGGATCAGCCCATTGTGTACCCCACCAATGTGGTGCGTAATCTGAAGTATCAGCACTAAAAGCATCTACCGATGAGTAATCGAGATCCCAGATTACACAGCTTAGTCGTACAGTATCTCCAATAACATAACCAAACAGGTCGGTATGAACAACAACTTCTAAAGAGTAACCGGCATCTGGTCCGCCAACTTCAGTATGGGTAACTGTTCCCCCCGGTTCAAATGAAGCACCTTCAGCACCACCAGTCGGAACACTAGTTGATGTTTCGAATGAAATGCCATCTCCAACAGTACCTGTAAAGTACATGGCCTTTATTTCCATTCTCAGGCTGGGTGAATAATCACCCTTGTTTGTCATCCAAAGGAAAAGTCCGTCAGCTTCCCAACCTGGGCTCCACTTACATACCGAATTATCGTCTGATACAACACCGATGTAAAGATCTGTTCCATTATGAACAAATTTAATTGTTGCCATGCTCTGATCCGTATAACTGTTTAGTGTATCGTTCCATTGCATGTAGAAACCACCTGTGGAAGTGTTGGAACCTACTCCTACAACAACACTTTCAGCATCAGTCCAGAAGCCTTCATCAAGTATTCCATCAAGAGTAATGGTATTAGTTGTAACATATGCGTTCTTTACTTGTGGATCTGCAAGGCGTAAAGTTCTGAACTCACCGCCCCATTCACTTCCCCACCAACTCTTCCAGTAAGAACCTACTGAACCATATGGATCCATATCATCTTCATAACCATCCGGATCAAAAATGTTTATCATGACTTCAATATTCCCATAAGGGTCTGTATATCCAAGCTGATCGAGATGAATTACCATCTCAGCTGTATAACCTGAATCAACCTGACTAGTATCGTTTACTATGGTTGCAGAATGTTTCCAGGCAGCGCCTTCACCAGATCCAGGGTAAAGCCCTGGTTCTTCATAAACGATGTCAGGATTAACGCCTCCAACATTGAAATATAATTTATATTCAACCGCTGCACCACTAGCATCCTTTATTTTCATAAAAAGTCCATCCCCTTCCCAACTTGTTCCGAACTTTCCAACAGAATGATCATCCGATTGTAAAGAAATATAAAGATCAAGTCCATTATGAAGAAATTTAACAAAAGTTGTTGTAGTATCGGGATAACTACCGTGGACTAAAACTTCATCAGTAACTGTGTAAATAACATCCCCTGGAAGTGATCCTGCTTTGTAGACCAAATAATCAAACCTTTTAAGCCAGTCTGTCTCATCCAACACGCCGTCAACAGTCATTGGATCAGCAGCTGAAACCACCTGAATATAGGCAGGATCAGAGTGCATTTGTGCAAACGATGTGTTGGTTGTTAGTGTGAGAGAAAGAAAGAAAAGTACTGTAAGAGTAAATACTGTGTTTTTCATATTACCTCCTTAAAGGTATTTTATATTTAATAAATGTACAGCTAAGTTGTCAGTTTCAAGTTAATAGATATAAAATCCACTGCTTAAACTGATTGCATCAACCTTAAAATTATACGTTCCAGCTTCCTGGAGTCCAGCAGTGGGAGTATTTGAATAACCGGATGGTGCAGCATCTTTGTTAAACATCATATGTAGTTTATCAACGCTCCAAGATGCTTATGTCAGCATTCCATCCAGGGCGATCGCATCTGCCGTAATGTAAACAGGAAGAATAATTGGATCTTGCCTACCTGCGAGAATATTTCTGCGCTGGCGAAAAGGGACAGAGAAGTAAGAGTAAAGGTATAATAAAACTTTCACATAGCACCTCCTGATTATGATTTATTAGTGACTAATCTGTTTCAATTAAGTTTTATCTTAATGAAGATATTAAAGAATCAGATAAAGAACTTTTAACAAAAACATAATGTAAACGTTTACATCTTAATGCTAAGATAATTTTTTACTCCCATAATGTCAAGAGGCTTTTGTAATAATTACAATAATAAATTAGTTTTTTTTCAATACAATAAAAACTTAAAATATCTACAATCGAGTCCGGCATTACTTAAAACATAATATTGTACCTTTGTTGAGGGTGTGGGATTTCAAAGTAAAAATAACTTGAATAGTAATTATGTTTTAATTATGCTTCAAAAACAGACCTTAATTATGTTAATCTCCAATGACTCTATAAATTCCAAAAAAGGTATATGAATTATAACCAATAAAGAGTTTCATTTTAACTACTTAACTTTTTCATTTCTGATTCCATAAACCTTTTAATTATTGGAAATATCAAGTCAGTCCCCCGCCAGAGAAAGAAGGATAATTGAGGGCAATATCAGTAGGAACGTCTAAGAATAATCTTAAAGACACTTAAAAATATGTTTGTTCAATGAGAAGGTCAATTAACAGTTAGCAAATTTAGATAGATTTGCTTTTGTTTTGAGTTAGTATGTTCTCTTCCAGCCCTATACACAACGTGTGCGATGTTCGAAAGATTTTGCTACCGCTTTTTGATATTTGCAATCACAATTGTCAATTATAGCTGAGAAATGTAATATTTCATATATTTGCGGGCAATTATTAAATTCAATAAACAATTCATATGGAAAATTATTTTGAAGAAGTTCGCAGCGTTGCTTATAATAGTCCTTATTTCTCTTATTTCAGCCTGTAATCAAAAGCCGCCCAAAGTTGAGAAAAGCTTAGATGAAAAACTAAATTTTAATTACGCTAAATATCAAGAAACCCTGAAAAACATTTTTACTAAAAAAGATTATTCGATCCTTTTAAGGGATTCATCTGTTCAGTACTTCGATACTCTAAGGTCTTTTTATTCTAACAGAAAATATCAACCGGTTTTTATAGGCAGTTTTCAACAAAAGGATTTTATTTATTCACTCCTTAATATTCTTGACAGAGCAGAGGAACACGGATTAAATCCAGAACAATATCATACCAAACTAATAGCTGAACAGTTTCTCGCCGCAACAGCAGACAGCATGATTAATCCAAACAGATTTATACAACTAGCAAACACTGAAATCCTTGTTTCCGATGCTATATTAAAATATTCAAATCATCTGCGATACGGCGTTGTCAATCCGAAAGAAATATTTAATACCAGCTACAATCTTCCTGTTATTGATTATATAAAGAAAAATTTACTTGAGCCATTAAGTCAAAGTGATATTGTTCAATACTTGATTAATGTTAAGCCAAAAGGAGAAAAATACTTAAAACTATATAATGCCTTAAAACAATTTGAAAAATTAAAACTTCTGAAATGGGAAATTATTCCGCCGCTGGAAACGAAAATTGAACTCGGAGATAGACATACTTCTATAAGTAAAGTTTATGATAAGTTAATAATTCTTGGATTTGTTGATACTGCCAAGATTTCAATAAAAGATAATACTCTTTATGACTCTGTTCTTGTTGCTCCGCTAAAACAATTTCAGCGCTTAAATGGTTTAAATGATGATGGTATAATAGGCAAAGCAACGATTGATAAGTTGAATACGACTCCGCAGGAATACATTGAAAAGATTAAAATATCATTAGAAAGATTTAGGTGGATAGATTATTCTGACATTCCGAAATACATCCTTGTTAACATTCCTGATTTTAAATTATATGCGATTGAAAACAAAAAACAATTGTTTGATATTAAGGTTTGTACAGGATTAAAACGCCCATCAAATTATGACCAACAACTGAAATACTATAAAAAGACAAAGAAGTTAGAACACAAACCGAATGATTGGGAAACGCCT